>NZ_WHNU01000033.1:0-111874 GCF_009362305.1 Burkholderia sp. BE17 | reverse complement strand
CCGTTTGCGCGGCCCCGCCCGTCCCGGCGCCCGCCACGCGCCGCCGGCCCGCCTCCCCGGCCCGCGCCCCTGCTAGAATCGCAGTTTCCCGTCGTATTTCCGCCGTTCCTCTACAGACCCTATGTCCGCAACCGACCTCACTTCCGTGCAGGCTGCGGCGCCGCAAGGCGCGCGCCAGATCCTCGTTACGTCCGCACTGCCCTATGCCAACGGGCAGATCCACATCGGCCACCTGGTCGAGTACATCCAGACCGACATCTGGGTGCGGACGCTGCGAATGCACGGTCACGAGGTCTACTACATCGGCGCCGACGACACGCACGGCACGCCGGTCATGCTGCGCGCGGAGAAGGAAGGCCTGAGCCCGAAGCAGCTGATCGACCGCGTCTGGACCGAGCACAAGCGCGACTTCGACAGCTTCGGCGTGTCGTTCGACAACTTCTACACGACCGACTCGGACGAGAACCGCGTGCTGAGCGAGCAGATCTACCTCGCGCTGCGGGAAGCCGGGCTGATCGCCGAGCGCGAGATCGAGCAGGCGTACGACCCCGTCAAGGAAATGTTCCTGCCGGACCGCTTCATCAAGGGCGAGTGCCCGAAGTGCCACGCGAAGGACCAGTACGGCGACAACTGCGAGGTGTGCGGCTCGACCTACCTGCCGACCGAACTGCTGAACCCGTATTCGGTCGTGTCGGGCGCGACGCCGGTGCGCAAGACGTCGAAGCACTACTTCTTCCGCCTGTCCGACCCGCGCTGCGAGACGTTCCTGCGCGAATGGGTGAGCGGCCTCGCGCAGCCCGAAGCGACCAACAAGATGCGCGAATGGCTGGGCGACGCCGGCGAGGCCAAGCTCGCCGACTGGGACATCTCGCGTGACGCGCCGTACTTCGGCTTCGAGATCCCGGGCGCGCCCGGCAAGTATTTCTACGTGTGGCTCGACGCGCCGGTCGGCTACTACGCGAGCTTCAAGAACCTGTGCGACCGCAACGGCATCGATTTCGACGCATGGATCCGCGCGGGCTCGAAGGCCGAGCAGTACCACTTCATCGGCAAGGACATCCTGTACTTCCACACGCTGTTCTGGCCCGCGATGCTCGAGTTCTCGGGCCACCGCACGCCGACCAACGTGTTCGCGCACGGCTTCCTGACGGTCGACGGCGCGAAGATGTCGAAGTCGCGCGGCACGTTCATCACCGCGCAGAGCTACATCGACACGGGCCTGAACCCCGAGTGGCTGCGCTACTACTTCGCCGCGAAGCTGAACGCGACGATGGAAGACATCGACCTGAACCTCGACGATTTCCAGGCGCGCGTGAACAGCGACCTCGTCGGCAAGTACGTGAACATCGCGAGCCGCGCGGCCGGCTTCCTGCTCAAGCGCTTCGACGGCCGCGTGCAGGACAGCGCGATGAACCATCCGCTCGTCGCGAAGCTGCGCGATGCGATTCCCGCGATCGCCGCGAACTACGAAGCACGCGAATACAGCCGCGCGCTGCGCCACACGATGGAACTCGCGGACGACGTGAACGCGTACGTCGACGGCGCGAAGCCGTGGGAGCTCGCGAAGGATCCGGCCAACGCGGTCGCGCTGCACGAAACCTGCAGCGTGAGCCTCGAGGCGTTCCGCCTGCTGTCGCTCGCGCTGAAGCCGGTGATGCCGCGCGTCGCCGAATCCGTCGAGGCGTTCTTCGGGATCGCACCGCTCACGTGGTCCGATGCCGCAAAGCCGCTGTCGTCGGAACAGCCGATCAAGGCGTACCAGCACCTGATGACGCGCGTCGATGCGAAGCAGATCGACGCGCTGCTCGCCGCGAACCGCGATTCGCTGCAAGCCGACGCGGCCGGCGCCGCCGCTGCGGGTGTGAACGCCGCGAAGGATGCAAAGGATGCGAAGAACGCCAAGACCAACGCGAAGCCGGCCGTCGTGAACGGCGCCGACGACGCCCCCATCTCGATCGACGATTTCGCGAAGATCGACCTGCGCATCGCGAAGATCGTCGCGTGCCAGGCCGTCGAAGGCTCGGACAAGCTGCTGCAGCTCACGCTCGACGTCGGCGAGGAAAAGACCCGCAACGTGTTCTCGGGCATCAAGTCCGCGTACCAGCCCGAGCAGCTCGTCGGCAAGCTGACGGTGATGGTCGCGAACCTCGCGCCGCGCAAGATGAAGTTCGGCCTGTCCGAAGGGATGGTGCTCGCTGCGTCGGCGACCGACGAGAAGGCAGAACCGGGCCTCTACATCCTCGAGCCGCACAGCGGTGCGAAGCCCGGCATGCGTGTGAAATAAGCCGAGCCGAGCGCACCGCCGCTTGCACGAAAAAAGGCCCCGCACAAATCGTGCGGGGCCTTTTTTTCACGTGTGCGGCGCGACGCCCGCCGTCAGCGTTGCCCGAACCAGCGGTCGAAGCGCCGCGTGTAGTTCAGGTCGACACCCTGGAACGTGCCGCCGTACGCGGACACCGACCAGAAGCGCGTCAGGTTGATCGTCGCCTTGAACGCGTTGCTCGCCGACTGCAGGCCCTGCTCGAAGCCGAGCACGAAACGCTCGTTGATCGCCTTCGACACCTGCACGACCTGCGGATCGGTCAGGCCGACATCGCTGCGGCCGATCGAGAACTCGTCGAGGCCGAAGGTCTGCGCGACCCGCTTGCCGGTCACGCTGCCGAGCAGCCCGAGCGCCGCTGTCATCGTCCCCTGCTGGCCGACGTTGTTGCCCTGGTCGGTGCCGTGCCCGAACAGCAGCCACGACAGCTTTTCGTTGTCGGTGACGTTCGGCTCCGACACGAGCTTGACCGTCAGCGACTGGATCGTGCCCGTCACCTGCACGCCGGCCTCGACCTCCTGGTTGCGCCGCATCGCGAGGATGTTGACGCCCGGATTCGACACGGGCCCGTTGAACGTGAAGAAGCCGTTCTCGATCGCGAGCTTGCGGCCGAACGACGTGTACGTCGATCCTTCGGTCACGCGCACGTTGCCGACCGCGCGCAGCGGCACGCCCGGCGCGCTCATCACTGTGATCGTGCCGCGCAGCCCGAGATCCGCGCCGTGGCCCTTGAAGCGGAAGTTGTTGCCGAGGCCGATGTCGATGTTCGCGCGCGGCGCGAGCGACGGCGCCGGCTTGTCCGTGGCCGGCTGCGGCTTCGCCACCGCGGTGCCCGTCGGCGTCTCGCCGCGCACCGTGCCGTCCGGCTGCATGATCACGACATCGTCGGACAGGTGCGGCGCCGATTCCTCGGGCAGGTCGAACAGCGCATGGTCGACGACGAACTTGCCGTCGATCGACAGCGCGCCGCGCGGCCCGTCGTTCGCGACCGTCGCCTTGCCCGACAGCGACAGCTTGCGATCCGGCGCCGCGAACAGTTCGAGCTTGTCCGCGACGATGCTCGCGGTCAGGTCGGGCGCCTCGCCGTCGAGGCGCACGCGGCCGAGCGCGCGCAGCGTGCCGTCGCCGCCGTGGAACTCGACCTGCTGGAATTCGACGAGGTTTTCCGTGAGCTTCACGCGCACGATGCCGTCCTTCAGTTGCACGCCCTGGTCGACGAGCGTCGCGGACAGGTCATCGCCCGTCAGCATCCCCGACAGGTTCGGCTTCAACGGCGTGCCGGCGACCGTCAGCTTCAGCGCCGCGCGCCCGCCGAGCAGGTAGCTCGGCCCGAACAGGTTGCCGGTCGCTTTCAGCGACGGGATGTCGGCGTCGATGCGACCCGACAGCGGGCCGTCGTCGGCGACCCCGAACATGCCGTCGCGCAGCGCGAACGGCACCGTGACGTTCGCGTCGAGCGTGCCGATCCGGTTCGCCTTCGCGAGCGCCGTCACGTTGAGCCGGTTGCCGGGCGCGAAGCTCGCGCGCGCGGACAGGTCGGTCAGCCCCAGCGACGCGATGCCGCGCCCGCTCTCGATCGTCACGTCGCCGCCGCGGCGCTTCACCTGCACGTAGCCCGTCGCGTTCGCGCCGAGCGAGAAATCCCAGTCGGCATCGAGCACGACGTCGGTGCGCACCGGCGGCCGCTGGCCCGTCAGCTCCTGGCGGATCTCGAGGAAACGCGCAACCGATACGCCGCTCACCGAGCCTGCCGAGCGCATCTGGCCGTGATCGAACACGAACGACTTCAGGTCGATCGCCGCGCCTTCGAGCGTGAGCCGTGTCGCGCCGAGCGTCACGCGTCCGGCGCCGGCCGACACGGTGAGCGGCGCCTGCAGCGCGACGGCCGGCGTGCCGCGGTTCGCGAGGCGCGTGACGGTGCCGTCCCAGCGCATCCCGTCGCGGCTCTCGACCACGCCGCCGTTCGCCGCGAGCGTCGCGTCGATCACGCGGCCGCCGGCCGTCCCGAGCGCCGATGCGTCGAGCGTGTGCTTCGCGCGCGTGCCGTTCAGATTCGCGCGCAGCGATTTCAGCTTCAGCGAGCCGAGCGCGATGTCGGTCGCGTCGGCCGTGAACACGAGTGCGCCGTGCGCGCCGTCGCGGATGTCCGCGCGGCCCTGCGCGGCGCCGATCCGGTTCGATCCGACGACGACGCGCTCGGCCTTGTAGGTGGCCGTCACGTTCGGATGCGCGAAGCTGCCCGTCAGGTCGCCCTGCGCCTGCACGAGCCCTTCCACGCCGAAGCCGAGCCGGTCGAGCTGCGGCGCGTCGACGACGAAGCGCAGCCGGTCGCCGGGCGCGCCGAAGCTGCCGCGCAAATCGACGTGGTTGCCCGCGATCGACAGGTTCGCGTTGCTCGGCAGGATCCGCGAGCCGACGAGCTGCACGACGCCGGCACCGGTCAGCGGCACACCGTCGTACAGGCTGTCGCCGAGCTTGAAGGTCGCCTTCGTCGACACCTGCGGCGCAAACGCGCCCGACGCGGTCAGCGTGCCCGACACGCGCGTCTCGCCGCGCCTGGCCGGCGCCGCTGCCTTGGCGGCCGCCTTGCCGCCGGCCTTCGGCGCACGTAGCGCGGCGAGCAGCAGCGGATCGAACGCCGTCAGCGTCGCCTTCGCGTCGTAGCTCGAATGCGCGTCGTGGCGGAACACGCCCGTCAGGTCGATACGGCCCTTGGCCGCCGTCACGCGCGCGTCGGTCAGCACCGTCTGCTGCGACGTCAGCGCGACCTTCGCGCGCGCGCCGAGCGCGAGCTTCGGGTCGTTCAGGTTGAAGTCGACGGTCGTCACGTCGCCCGCGAGCGTCACGCCGACCGGGCCGCCCAGGCGCATCGGCCGCAGCTCGGCGACGAATGCGTTCAGGTCGAGGTTCGCGACCTTCAGGTCGAAGCGGCCCTTGCCGCCCGTCAGCGTGCCGTTGCCCGTCACGCTGCCGTCGCGGATCAGTTTCAGCGCGAGATCGTCGATCCGCTGCGCATGCGCGTCGAGATGCACGTTCGCGTGCGCATCGATCACCGGCAGCAGGTGGTCGCCCAGCGTACCGGGCTTCGCGTTGACGATCGACACGGGGCCCGTCACCGCGAAACCCTTCGCCGACGTGGCGTCGGCCGGCGCGGTCACGGGCGCGAGTTCCGCGCGCACCGCGAGATCGGCGGCCGGCGCGCCGGGCGCAAGCGCCTGCGGGTTCACGTGATCGAACGCGAGCGACGCACGCGTGAGCGGCACCGCGCCGAATGGCGCGGCCTCGACGTGCGCGCGCCCGCTCAGCTTCATCCCGCTCGCGTCGACGTCGGCGACGAGCGCCTCGAGCGAACCCGACACGCGGGCCCGCGCGTCGACCGGCTCGTTGGACAGCTTGCCCGCGTAGGTGGCTTCGCCCGTCAGCGCGAACGGCTTCACGCCGTCGAGCTTCGCGCGTGCGGTCAGCGCGCCGTACGGCGTATCGATGCTGTCGAGCGCGAGTTCATGGTGACGGCCGTCGCTGCGGCCGTTCAACGCGAGATGGTCGAGCTGCGTCGTCGAACCGCCTTCGTGAATCGCGAGGTGATCGACGCGCAGGTCGTCGATCCGCAGTTGCAGCGGCAGGCTCAGGTCCTGCGGCGTCGTGCTCGGCGTCGACGGCCCCGGCACGATTCGCACGTCGATCGTGCCCGCGCGAAGATAGGCGACGGACAGCCGCCACGGCGCGCGGGTCAGCGCCCAGCGGCCCGCGATCCGGTCGATGCGTACTTCCGTGCCCGCACCGCCGGGGCTCGTCCACGCGAAGTCGCGCAGCCGCACGCCGGTCGCGAGCGTTCCGCCCTCGAGCGTGCCCGCGAGCTGCCCGCCGAGCACGCGCACGGCCGCCTGCCACGCGAGCCGCGTGCCGCGCTCGGTCGTCGCCGCGGCCAGTATCAGCCCCACCGCCAGCACGACGAGCAGCACGGCCGTCGCAAGCGTCCACGCGACGACGCGCACCGCACGCCCGCGGCGCGGCGCGCGCGGCGGCGCGGCGGGCGCGCCGTCGGGCGAGTCCGGATCGTGAGGCGGCGGCGTGTCGTTCGGGTCCTTCGTCATGCGGTTCGTCGTGGATGAAGCGGTACGTTCAGAAAGCGATGCCGAGCGTCAGGTACGGGCGCACGCTGTGGTTGCGCAACCCGTACGCGACGTCGACGTTGATCGGGCCGACCGGGCTGCGCCAGCGCGCACCGATGCCGACGCCCGGGTAGAACACCTTCTCGCCCCACGCATCGGTCGCGGTACCGATGTCGAAGAACGTCGCGGCGCCCCAGTCGCGGTTGAACCAGTGCTGGTACTCGGCGGTGCCCGTCATCAGGTACTTGGTCGGCAAAACGGAGCCGGCGACGCTGTTGCCGATGCTCTGGTAACCGTAACCGCGCACCGAGTTCGAGCCGCCCGCGCGGAACAGCAGCGATGCCGGCACGCCGGTCGAGCTGCCGCTCGTGAACACGCCGCCGAGCTCCGCGCGGAACACGAACAGGTCGCGCTTGCCGATCGGCAGGTACTGCTGGCCGCGCGCATAGCCGCGGATGAAGGTCTGGTCGGTCGCCACGCCCTTGACCGCGAAGCCGGCCTCCGCGTGGATCAGGTTGCCCGAACGCGGAAACAGCGGATCGTCGACGTTGCGGCGCGTCCAGGCCCATTGCGGCACGAGCGCGCGGCTCGTGGTCGGCCCCGCGCCGTTCTGGTCGAGCCGGTCCTGGTAGAACATCAGCGAATACGCATAGTCGATGAACTGGCCCGTGCGCGTGCGCTGCACGCCGACCCGCGCGCTGTAGATGCGCGTGTCCGACACGTTGGTGTTCGTATACGACGCGAGCACGCTGTTGGTCCACCCCCGCTCGCCCGGCGGCATCGACAGCTGGACCTGCCCGTACTGCTGGATCTGGTCGAGCCGGCCCGACACGGTCAGCGGCCATGCGGCGCCGAACGTGTCGAGATACGTATAGGAGCCCTGCACATGCGGGCCCGTGTCGGTTGCATAGCCGACGCCGCCGCGGATGCTGTTGTACGGGAACTCGCTGACCTTCACGTGCACGGGCGTGCGTTCGGGCTTCGCCGTATCGTCGCCGACGTCGATCGCGACGCTCGCGTAGTACGGCGTGTTCTGCAACTGCCGCTGCAATTCGGTGATCCGCTGCACATCGTAGATCTCGCCTTCCGACAGCGGATTGACGTTCGCGACGATCTTCTCCGGATAGCGGCGCACGCCGTCGACATCGACCTTGCCGATCGTGAAGGTCGGGCCGCTGTCGAACGTGACCGCGAGCGTCGCGCGCTGCGTGCGCGGGTCGATGCGCGCCTCGGACGACGCGATCTTCGCACCGAGATAGCGGCGCGACTGCAGTTGCTTGAGCGCCGCGCCCTTCGCGCCGTCCCAGTCGGACTGCGTGAACGGGTCGCCCGGCTTCAGCGAGAACGCGAAGCGGGTCGCGGCCTCCTGCTTCGGATCTTCGGTATCGACGGGGCCCTTGAACGTCAGGTCGACCGTCGACACGACGGTCTGCGGCCCCGGATCGACCGCGATGCGCACGTCGCGCTTGCCGTCGCGCGTGCGCACGTCGGTGCGCACGACCGGCGAGAAATAACCGGCAGTCGCGGTCAGGTCGCGCACCTGCTGCGGGGTGGCGGTCACGAGGAAGTCGAACTGGTCGTCGCTGATGTCGTCGCGCTTCGAGAAGCGCGCAATATCGAGATGCGACTTGAGCAGCTTGCGGACCGAGCGCGGCGCGTCGATGTCGACGTCGTACTTCGCGTGGGCCGGCAGCGCGAAGCACGCGGCCACGCAACCCGCGAGGGCCGCCCGTGCGGCTCGGGCCGCGGCGCCGGCGCGATTGCGTGCCGCGCGCGGGCCCGCGTCATGCGCCATGTGTGCTTGCTGGTTCGACTGCCCCGCCAAATATGACCTCGCCCTCGGTTGTCACGATTTCGTGGAAACCCTGTATTTGACCACAGGGCGCTGGCGTCAAAGCCAAACGTTTCCGAAAGGCGTCGCGAACCAGCGTGACTGCGGCGCGACGCCTGTCCGCGCCGGCCCGCGGGTTCGACGCGCGATTGGCGCCGGCCGTTCCCCCAATGCGGTAAAATCCCGCCATCGCGAATCCGGCGCATCGTGCGCCGCCCGAAACGGAAAATCCAGCCATGCCGTACCAGTCCGACGTCACGCAGTTCCTGAACCAGCTCAAGCAGCAGAAGCCGACGCTCGAGGAAGAGCAGCGCAAGGGCCGTTCGCTGCTGTGGGACAAGCAGCCGATCGACCTCGAAGAGCGCGCCGAGCAGCAGGAATCGCGCGTGAAGCAAACGTCGTACGTCTACTACCAGAACTTCTGACGACGTGAGCGCCGCCGACGAGGCCAGCGCCGCCCGGCAGGACGACGCGATCGCCGCGCCCGCGGGCGCCGATTCGACGCCCGACACGGTCGACGGTGTCGCGGCGTTCGCTCGCCTGTACGGCGAGCCGCTCTTCAAGCTGCCGCAGGATCTCTACATCCCGCCTGATGCGCTCGAGATCTTCCTCGAGACGTTCGAAGGCCCGCTCGACCTGCTGCTGTACCTGATCCGCAAGCAGAACTTCAACGTGCTCGACATCCCGATGGCGCAGGTCACCGCGCAATATCTGGGCTATGTCGACCAGATCCGCACGTCGAACCTCGAGCTGGCCGCCGAATACCTGCTGATGGCCGCGATGCTGATCGAGATCAAGTCGCGGATGCTGCTGCCGGTCAAGAAGGCCGACACCGGCGACGAAGCGGAAGATCCGCGTGCCGAACTCGTGCGCCGCCTGCTCGAATACGAGCAGATGAAGCTCGCCGCACAGCGTCTCGACCAGTTGCCGCAGCTCGGCCGCGACTTCCTGCGCGCCGACGTCTACATCGAGCAAAGCATCACGCCGCGCTTCCCCGACGTGAACTCCGACGACCTGCGCGCCGCGTGGGCCGACGTGCTCAAGCGCGCGAAGCTCGTCCAGCACCACAAGATCTCCCGCGAGGAGCTGTCGGTGCGCGAACACATGAGCCTGATCCTGCGCCGGCTGCAGAACGCGCGATTCATGGAATTCGCCGACCTGTTCGACACGTCGCGCGGCGTGCCGGTCGTCGTCGTGAACTTCATCGCGATGCTCGAACTCGCGCGTGAATCGCTCGTCGAGATCACGCAGCCCGAGCCGTTCGCGCCGATCTACGTGCGCCTCGCGTACCTGCCCGCGTAAGGCCCGCGCCCACCCGTCCCGTTCTCCCGATTCACCCCGACGCTCGCCGCTTCGCCGCGGCGGGTGGCCGCGGCCCCAAGCCGCGGCTCGTTTCCCGTACGCCCGATTAAAAAGTGAACGATCGTTCTCTTTTCGATGCGTTTGGCGGCCAAATCCTCTACAATCCGCCGACGCCCGATGCGCCGCCCGCGCGCCGGCGTTCTCCGCTTCGACCCCGACGCCGCTGCCGCGGCGCCAACGCGCGCATGCGCGAGGAACCCGCTACCCGATCATGAAAGTCATCAGCTCGATCCAGGAACTGCGCGACCAGTTGCGCGGACAGAACCGCACGGCGTTCGTGCCGACGATGGGCAACCTGCACGAAGGGCACCTGTCGTTGATGCGCCTCGCGCGCCAGCACGGCGACCCGGTCGTGGCGAGCATCTTCGTCAACCGCCTGCAGTTCGGCCCGAACGAGGATTTCGACAAGTATCCGCGCACGCTGCAGGACGATATCGAGAAGCTGCAGAAGGAAAACGTCTACGTGCTGTTCGCGCCGACCGAGCGCGACATGTACCCGGAACCGCAGGAATACCGCGTGCTGCCGCCGGACGATCTCGGCGGGATCCTCGAAGGGGAATTCCGGCCCGGCTTCTTCACCGGCGTGTGCACCGTCGTGTCGAAGCTGATGGCCTGCGTGCAGCCGCGCGTCGCCGTGTTCGGCAAGAAGGACTACCAGCAGTTGATGATCGTGCGCCGCATGTGCCAGCAGCTCGCGCTGCCGGTCGACATCATCGCGGCCGAAACCGTGCGCGACGAGGACGGCCTCGCGCTGTCGTCGCGCAACCGCTACCTGTCGGCCGACGAGCGCCGGGAAGCGCCCGAACTCGCGAAGACGCTGCAGCGCATGCGCGAAAGCGTGCTCGGCGGCGAGCGCGACCTCGGCAAGCTCGAGCAACTGGCGCGCACGCACCTGGCCGAGCGCGGCTGGGTGCCCGACTACCTGTCGATCCGCCGCCGCGCGAACCTGATCGCGCCGAGCGCCGCCGAACTCGAAGCCGGCGAGCCGCTCGTCGTGCTCGCGGCCGCGAAGCTCGGCGCGACGCGCCTCATCGACAACCTGGAAATCTGACGGGCCGCCCGCCCGCGCCTCTCACGACGCATCACGGAGACACCATGCAGCGCCACATGCTCAAATCGAAGATCCACCGCGCGGCAGTCACGCACTGCGAGCTGCACTACGAAGGCTCGTGCGCGATCGACGAAGACCTGCTCGAAGCGTCGAACATCGTCGAAAACGAACGGATCGACATCTGGAACATCAACAACGGCGAGCGCTTCTCGACGTACGCGATCAAGGGCGAGCGCGGCAGCGGGATGATCTCGCTGAACGGCTCGGCCGCGCGCCGTGCGCAGCTCGGCGACCTCGTGATCATCGCGGCATTCGCGATGGTCGACGAAGCCGAGCTGCAGGCCGGCTGGAAGCCGAAGCTCGTATTCATCGACGACGGCAACAAGATCAAGGGCCACCGCGATCACGTGCCGACGCAGAACTGGACCTAACCTGAGCAGCCGCCCGCGTGCCGTGGCGCGCGGGCGCGGCTGCGCCGCCTGCGGTCGAAGGGCCGGATCCCGTGCGACACGGGATCCGGCCCTTTCTCATTTCGGCGCGCGCCCGCCGCGCGATCGGATCAGGACGCCTTGGCGGCCTTCTCCGCCTTCGGCGCACCGCGTTCGGCCCACTCGACGATCGGCCGCCATTGTTCGAGATCCTTTTCGACACGACTCTTCGCGACGTCCCACAGCGTGAGGCCATGCGCGGCGATCTGCACGTAGTTCTGCGTGTCGCGCACGTAGCCGAGCACCGGCAGGCCGAGCCCTTCGACGAAGCGGTGCAGCTGGTCGGACGAGCGCGTGCGCGCATCGACCCGCATCCCGACGATCCCGACCTCGACACCGCCCTTGCGCACGGCCTTCTCGCCGGCGAGGCGCTCCAGAAACTGCTGGGTCGCGAGAATATCGAACATCGACGGCTGCAGCGGCACGATCACCTTGTCGGCCAGTTGCAGCGCGACGCTGAGCCGGTTGCCGTGCAGGCCGGCCGGCGTATCGATCACCGCGTATTCAAGGCCGCGCGGCGGCTTCGACGGCGCGTCCGGATCCAGATCCCACGATTCGATCGCCGGCAAGCCGGCCGGCCGCAGGTCGAGCCACGCATGCGCGGACTGCTGCCGGTCCAGGTCGGCGAGCGCGACCCACGCGCCCTGCGCCGCGAAATAGCCGGCAAGATTGGTGGACAACGTGCTCTTCCCCACGCCGCCCTTCGGATTCGCCACCACGATCACCGTCATGAATTCCCCCGAAAAAGCCACGCGGCGCCGGCCGCATGGCTGGCGCCGCTCGATTGCGGATACAGGGAGCGATGATATCGGCAAACGGGGGATCACCGAAACGGGGTGCACCGAACCATGCGTTGCTCACGCGCCCGTCATGCGCGCTGAACCGCGGCCTCCCGTGCGCCGATCGAGAACGCGCCGCCGCCCAGCAGCGCCTGCACGGCGAGCGTGACGGCCCAGAACGCCGGATATTCCCAGCCGCCGTGCGGCGACGAGAAGCTCCAGCCGTTCGGCAGATGCGCGGCGGTCGCGCCGAGCATGAACGGCAGCAGCGCGAGCGCGGCGACGCGCACGCGGAAACCCGCGAGCAGCGCCAGGCCGCCCGCCAGTTCGACGAACGTCGTCAGGTATGCGAGCCAGCCCGGCAGGCCGATCGACGCAAAGAACTGCGCGGTGCCGGGCAGCGTGAAGACGAAAACCTTCTGCGCGACGTGCGCGAGGTACAGCACGCCGAGCGCGACGCGCAGCAGCGTCGCGGCGAAATCGTTCAGGCGATCGGGGTTCATGGCGGATTCCTTCGTGCGTGGATGAGAATGGCCCCACTCTATTCGAACCGATTCGACCGATAAACACGTCAATCCGCTTTAACTGATTCCCAAAAGGAACGAATAAACCCGAAAAAGGGGCATGAGCGATCATGCCCCGATACCTGCGTCAGTAACCGCTTTTGCCTTGCGTGGCGTCGCCGGAACCGGACTGGCTGCCGCCCGGTGTGTACGAATCGCACGCGTGCGCAACCGCCGATGCGCCCAGCAGCGCCGCGAGCAGCACGCTCCACCACCATCGAGCCTTCATCGTCGCACTCCTCCAGGCGGACCTCCGCCCTCCTTGTGTTGTACGCGATCCGGCGGAAAAAGCGAGGGCGGCACGGCGCCGCTTCAACGAAACTCGGCGTACAGCGCGCCGAGGTCGAGATGTTCGGCGAACGTGTCGGCCAGCCGCTCCAGCGATGCCTCGCGCAGCGCCGGATAGTCGATGCGTTCCGCGCCGTCGAGCCCGGCCCACGCGAGCAGCGCCGCGCACGCGTCGGGCGCGTCGAACAGCCCGTGCACGTAGGTCGCGAGAATCTGGTTGTCAGCCGAAACCGCGCCGTCCGGGCGCGCGCCGCCCTGCGCGGCGTCGGCTGCCAGCGTCAACGCGGGCGCGGCGAGCGCGGGCCCGCGCGTGTCTCCCATGTGGATCTCGTAGCCGCGCACGGCGGCCCCGCCCGGCAGCGCGAGATGCCCCGTCACGTTCTTCAGCGTCTTGTCGGGCTGCAGCGTCGTGTCGAAATCGAGCAGCCCGAGCCCCGGCGCGCTGCCGGGTGCGCCTTCGAGGCCGAGCGGATCGTCCAGCGTGCGGCCGAGCATCTGCATCCCGCCGCAGATGCCGATCACCTTGCCGCCGTAACGCAGGTGACGACGGATCATCGCGTCCCAACCCGCGTCGCGCAGCCATGCGAGATCGCGCTGCACGCTCTTCGAACCGGGCAGGATCAGCAGGTCGGCATCCGGCACCGGGCCGCTCTTCCAGTATGTGAACTCGACCTGCGGATGCGCGCGCAGCGGATCGAAATCGGTATGGTTGCTGATGCGCGGCAGCGCGGGCACGACGACGCGCAGCACGCCGGCGTCGCCGCGTGCGGCGGCGCTGCGCGCCTGCGCGGGCAGCATGTCCTCCGCATCGAGCAGCAGCCCGTGCAGGTACGGCAGCACGCCGAATACCGGCTTGCCGGTCTGCGCGCGCAGCCAGTCGAGCCCCGGTTCGAGCAGTTTGATGTCGCCGCGGAAGCGGTTGATCACGAAGCCGCGCACACGCGCACGCTCGCTGTCCGACAGGCACGCGAGCGTGCCGACCAGGTGCGCGAACACGCCGCCGCGGTCGATGTCGGCGACGAGCACCACCGGGCAGTCGACGCGTTCGGCAAAGCCCATGTTCGCGATGTCGCCGTCGCGCAGGTTGATCTCGGCCGGGCTGCCGGCGCCCTCGACGATCACCGTGTCGTAACCGGCGCGCAGGCGCGCATACGACTCGAGCACCGCGTCGAACGCGACCGGCTTGTAGTCGTGATATGCCCGCGCGTCGAGGTTCAACCGCGCCTTGCCGTGAATGATCACCTGCGCGCCGCGGTCGCTCGTCGGCTTCAGCAGCACGGGGTTGAAATCCGTATGCGGCGCGACGCCCGCGGCCAGCGCCTGCAGCGCCTGCGCGCGGCCGATCTCGCCGCCGTCGGCCGTCACCGCGCTGTTGAGCGCCATGTTCTGCGGCTTGAACGGCGCAACGCGCGCGCCGGCACGGCGCGCCAGGCGGCACAGGCCCGCGACGAGCGTGCTCTTGCCCGCGTCGGACGTCGTGCCCTGGATCATCAGCGTGCCGCGCGGCCGCGGTTCGGGTGCATTCATCGTGTTAAAGGTCGTCGCGAAGCAAAGGCCGCATTATCGCCCGCGCCGGTACGCCCGCGCCGTTACAATCACGCGATGATTCCGCACGACCTCACCTTCGTCCTCGGCGGCGCGCGCTCGGGCAAGAGCGCGCATGCCGAGCAGCTCGCGGCCGACAGCGGCCGCCCCGTCACCTACATCGCGACCGCGACCGCCGCCGATGCCGAATTCGCGCAGCGCATCGCGCATCATCGCGCGCGCCGGCCGGCCGAATGGGGCTTCGCCGATGCGCCCGTCGACCTCGCCGGCACGCTCGCGCGGCTCGACGATCCGCATGCGTGCCTGCTGGTCGACTGCCTGACGCTGTGGCTCACGAACCTGCTGTGCCCGGCCGACGGCGAACCGCTCGACGATGCGCAGTACGCGACGCAGGTCGAGCGGCTCGAACACGCATTGCGCGGCGCGCGCGCGAAGGTGATCGTCGTCAGCAACGAGATCGGGCTCGGCGTCGTGCCGCTCGGGTCGGTCACGCGCCGCTACGTCGACGAACTCGGGCGCCTGAACCAGCGCGTCGCCGCGCTCGCGACGCGCGTGACGCTGCTCGTCGCCGGCCTGCCGCTCGACCTCAAGACGGGAGCGCCGTCATGCTGATGCTGTCGCTGCCCGTCGTCGCGATGCTCGCGGTCGCGGCCGCGATCGTCGACCGCGCGATCGGCGAACCCGCCGGCTGGCATCCGCTCGTCGCGTTCGGCCGGCTCGCCGCGCGCATCGAAGGCGCTCTGAATACGGGCCGGCGCGGCCGCGCGGCCGGTGTCGCCGCGTGGGCCGCGGCCGTCGTGCCGCCGGTGGCCGTCGCCGCATGGCTCGTGGCCGTGCTGCCGTGGCCGCTCGCGGCCGCGCTGCACGTCGCGCTGCTGTGGTTCGCGCTCGGCGCGAAAAGCCTCGCCGACCATGTCGCGCCGATCGCCGCGGCGCTGCTGCGGCGCGACCTCGACGCCGCGCGTAAGCTGACCGCGCGCATCGTGTCGCGCGACACGAGCGACGCCGACGAAGGCGCGTTGTCGCGCGCGGCCGTCGAATCGGCGCTCGAGAACGGCAACGACGCGATCTTCGGCGCATTGTTCTGGTTCGTCGTCGCGGGCGGCCCCGGCGCGCTGCTGTTTCGGCTCGCGAACACGCTCGACGCGATGTGGGGCTACCGCACGCCGCGCTTCCTGACCTTCGGCTGGGCCGCCGCGCGCCTCGACGATGCGCTGAACTGGATTCCCGCGCGCCTCACGGCCGCGAGCTACGCGCTGCTCGGCGACACGGCGGCCGCATGGCGCTGCTGGCGCACGCAGGCGCGCCACTGGGACAGCCCGAACGCGGGCCCGGTGATGGCCGCGGGCGCGGGCAGCCTGAACGTGCAGCTCGGCGGCCCGGCCGTCTATCACGGCGAAATCGAGGATCGTCCGGCGCTCGGCACCGGCGCAACGGCGACCGCCGTCCACGTCGTCGCCGCGCTGTCGCTCGTCACACGCACGCTCGCACTGTGGCTCGCGCTGCTGGTCGCGGGCGGCGCACTCGTCATGGCCACCCATCATGTCTGACACACGCATCGCGCACGGCGGCAACCTGCATGAAGCCGCACGCCGCCACGGCATTCCGTACGACGCGTGGCTCGACCTGTCGACCGGCATCAATCCGGTCGGCTATCCGGTGCCGCCCGTCCCGGCCGACGCGTGGCGCCGGCTGCCCGACGACGGCGACGGCCTCGCGGCCTGCGCCGCGCAGTACTACCGCGCGCCCGATCCCGCGCACGTGCTGCCGGTCGCAGGCAGCCAGGCCGCGATCCGCGCATTGCCTGCGTTGCTGCCGACCGGCGACGCCGGCGTCGCGTCGCTCGCGTACGGCGAATACGCGCCCGCGTTCGCGCGTCACGGCCATCGCGTCGTTCCGCTCGACATCGCCACGGATACGCTGCCGGCGACGCTGCGCCACGTCATCGTCGGGAATCCGAACAACCCGACCGCAGAATTCGTGCCGGCCGAGCGCCTGCTCCGCTGGCATGCGCAGTTGTCGGCCCGCGGCGGCACGCTGATCGTCGACGAGGCGTTCGCCGATACGGGCGCGACGCAATCGCTCGCGCCGCAGGTTAATCGGCCGGGGCTCGTCGTGCTGCGCTCGGTCGGCAAATTCTTCGGTCTCGCCGGTATCCGAGCGGGCTTCGTGCTCGCATGCCCCGAACGGATCGTCGCGCTGCGCGACATGCTCGGCGCATGGACGGTCGGCGGCCCCGCGCGTCACGCGGTCGCGGCGGCGTTCGCCGATCGCGCATGGCAGGCCGCCGCGCGTGAACGACTCGCGGCCGACGGCGAGCGGCTGGCCGCACTGCTGCGCACGCACGGTTTCGCGGTTCGCGCGACACAGCTCTTCAGCTGGACCGACGATCCGCGCGCCGCGGCGCTGCACGCGGCGCTCGCGGCACGCGGGATCTGGACGCGATACTTCGCGAAGCCGTCGAGCGTGCGCATCGGCCTGCCGTGCAGCGAAGCAGAGTGGCAGCGCCTCGATGATGCGCTCGCGCACTGCGTGCCGACGCTGCAACAGGAATCCGCATGAACCCGCGCATGTTCCGCCGGCTGGCGCCGGCCGCGACGCTGACCGCGCTCGCTCATGCACCGCTCGTCCATGCCGATGTCGCGGCACGCGACGACGCCGGCAATACGGTTACGCTGCCTGCGCCCGCGCAGCGCGTGATCAGCCTCGCGCCGCACGCGACCGAGCTGGTCTACGCGGCCGGCGGTGGCACGAAGCTCGTCGGCACCGTCACGTACAGCGACTATCCGCACGCCGCGCAAGCGGTGCCGCGCGTCGGCGACAACAAGGCGCTCGACCTCGAACGAATCGCCGCGCTGAAGCCGGACCTGATCGTCGTCTGGCGGCACGGCAACGCCGAACGGCAGACCGACGCGCTGCGCGCGCTGCATATCCCGCTGTTCTTCAGTGAACCGAAACATCTCGACGATGTGTCGTCGTCGCTGCGCCGGCTCGGCGCGCTGCTCGGCACGCAGCCGGCAGCCGATGCGGCCGCGGCGTCCTTTGCGCACGACATCGCGACGCTGCGTGCACGTTACGCCGCGCGGCCGCCCGTCACGATGTTCTTCCAGGTCTGGGACCGCCCGCTGACGACGCTCAACGGCGCGCACCTGATCAACGACGTGATCGCGCTGTGCGGCGGCCGCAACGTGTTCGCGTCGCTCAAGCCGCTCGCACCAAGCGTCACCGACGAGGCCGTGCTCGCCGCGAATCCGGAAGCGATCGTGACGACGAGCGCCGGCGCAACACGCTCGGACGATCCGCTGCCGAGCCTTGCACGTTGGCACGCGTGGCCCGCGCTGACGGCCGTGGCGCGCAACAACCTGTTCGCGATCGACGGCGATCTGCTGACGCGGCCGTCGCCGCGGATCGCGCAAGGCGCGGCCGCGCTGTGCGAGGATCTCGATGCCGCGCGTGCGCGCCGGCCGGCGCGCTGATTTCCGCTGACTTGCGCGTTGGCCGCGCACCTGCCTCTGCTGCGTCCGGTGCTTGAGATGGTTTGACCGCGCGTCGTGTCGTTCACATGCAGACGCGAGCGAGCCTATTCATCCCAGTGCACGACTTCCCATGTTCGCGCCGCGTCATCCGCACGCAGCCAGACGATACCGCCTGTCGGCACCGGCCGCGACAGCAACGTATCGAGCGGCACACGCAACACATGCGATGCGAACGCGCGGATCACGCCCGCATGCGTGACCGCCCATTGCGGCCGATCGGCCTGCATCACCGCATCGGCCCGCCGTGCAACCCGCGCGGCGAACCGCGCGACGCTTTCGCCGCCATGCGCGCATGCATGCATCAGGTCGGCCGCCCACGCATCGAGCGCCGCACGGTCGATATCGTCCCAGCGCCGCATTTCCCACGCGCCGAAATCCATCTCCTGCCAGCCGGCATCGCGTTGCAGCGGCACATCGAATGCCTGCGCGAGCCGTTCGGCGATCGACGCGCATCGCGTCAGCGGGCTCGTCCAGATCTGTTCGGGCCGCGGCGCGCCGAGAGCCGACAGATGCGCGTGCACGGCATGCGCACCGGCGTCGGCCGGCGCGGCGAGCGGCACGTCGCTGTGTCCGTAACACATGCCCGGCTCGACGCCGACGGCCGGATGGCGGATCAGGACGAGGTCCATCCGAGCACCACGAGATAGATCGCCAGTTCGCTCAATTGCTGCGCGAAGCCGAGGCAGTCACCCGTATAACCGCCGATCCGTTTCACGAAATAGCGGGCCGCCCACGCGCGCACGAGCACGAGCGCGGCGCCCGCGGCGACGCCGATGCGCCAGTCCGGCCAGAACAGCCACGGCAACCCGAATACCGCCGCGACGCACGCCGCGCGTGCGCCCATCCGTTGCGCGACCGGCTTCGCCTTGCCTTCGGGCCGCACATAGTCGAGCGACATCAGCAGGCTGACGGCCGCCGCGCGGCTCGCCGCATGCGCGGCGATCATCGTCCACGCGGCGCGCAGCGGCGGCATGGCCGCGAGCGCCTGCCATTTCAGGCCGAGCGCGATCACGAGCGCGACCGCGCCGAACGTGCCGATCCGCGAGTCGTGCATGATGCGCAGCACGTCGTCGCGCGTATAGCCGCCGCCGAATGCATCGCAGCTGTCGGCGAGGCCGTCCTCGTGGAATGCGCCGGTCGCGAGCAGCGTCGCGGCCATCGACAGCCCGACCGCGATCGACGCGGGCAGCACGCGCAGCGCGGCGAGATAGACGAGCGCACCCCACGCGCCGACGCATGCGCCGACGAGCGGGAAATAGCGCGCGGCCTGGTCGAGATCGCCGGCCGCGTAGCCGATCGCGCGCGGCACGGGCACGCGCGTGAAATAACCGAGCGCGACGAAGAAGTAGCGCAGTTCGGCATGCACGCCGCGTGCGCGATCAGGCGTCACGATTGTCGACGCCGGCAGACTCGAAGCTCGCCATCTCGCTCAGGAACGCGGCTGCCGCGCGCACGAGCGGCAGCGCGAGCGCCGCACCCGTGCCTTCGCCGAGCCGCAGGTCGAGCGCGAGCAGCGGCTTCGCGCCGAAATGCTCGAGCATGCGCCGGTGCCCGGCCTCGTGCGACATATGCGAGAACACGCAGTAGTCGCGCACGCCGGGCGCGATACGCTCGGCGACGAGCAGCGCGGCCGTCGCGATGAAGCCGTCGACGAGGATCGTCATCCGCTCGCTCGCGGCCGCGAGATACGCGCCCGTCATCATCGCGATCTCGAAGCCGCCGAATGTCGCGAGCACGTCGAGCGGCGCGATCGCGTGCGAGTGCTTGACGAGCGCGCGGCCGAGCACCGCGCGCTTGTGCGTGAGGCCCTGGTCGTCGAGGCCCGTGCCGCGCCCGACGCACGCGTCGATCGGCACGTCGAGCAGGCGACTCATCAGGCACGCGGCCGACGACGTGTTCGCGATCCCCATCTCGCCGAAGCCGATCACGTTCGTGCCGAGCGACGCGTGCAGGCGCACGCGCGCCGCACCGGCCGCGAGCGCCGTCATCGCCTCGTCGTGCGTCATCGCCGGCTCCGCCGCGAAGTTGCGCGTGCCGCGCGCGACCGGCAGCGACACCAGCCGGTCGGACAGCGGCAGCGGCGACGCAACGCCCGCATCGACGATCTCGAGCGTGCTCTGCGCGACGCCCGAGAACGCGTTGATCGCCGCGCCGCCGGCCAGGAAGTTCGCAACCATCTGCGCGGTCACCGCTTGCGGATAAGGACTCACGCCCTCGGCCGCGATCCCGTGGTCGCCGGCGAACACGATCGTCACGGGGCGCTGCACGACCGGCCTCTCGGTGCGCTGGATCAGGCCGATCTGCAGCGCGAGCGCCTCGAGCTGGCCGAGGCTGCCGGGCGGCTTGGTCTTGTGGTCGATCACATGCTGCAGGCGCTTGCGCAGCGCCTCGTCGAGCGGCGCAATCGCGGGCGGGAAGTGGGTCGGAGTCGTCATCGGGAAGCCGTGTCGTTGGCGCGGCCTGCGCCGCGCATCGGAAAGGAAAAGGTCATTGTCGCTCGGGCCACGCAGGCAGCAGTGCGTCGCGGCCGTTCTCGCGGATCAGCACGAGCGGATAGCCGAACGCATCGCTCGCACGCTCGGGCGTCAGCACGTCGTGCACGGGGCCGGCCCACGCATGGCCGCGGCCGTCGAGCAACAGCGCATGCGTCGCGAAACGCCGCGCGAGATTAAGGTCGTGGCACGAGAACAGCACCGTGCGCGGGCCTGCGTCGAGCCATGCGGCCAGCGCGCTCAGGCAGTCGATCTGGTGATGCAGGTCGAGATGCGCGAGCGGCTCGTCAAGCAGCATCAGCGGCGCATCCTGGCACAGCGTCGCGGCCAGCGCGACCCGCTGCCGCTCACCGCCCGACAGCGACAGCACGTCGCGCGACGCGAGCGCGGTCAGGTCGAACGTCGCGAGCGCGTCGCGCGCGGCCGCGCGGTCGCCATCGCGCTCCCAGCCCCAGCCGCCGAGATACGGAAAACGGTTGAGCAGCACCGTGTCGAACACGGTCGCGCTGAATGCATCGTGCAGTTGCTGCGGCATCAGTGCGCGGCGCTGCGCGAGCTGCGCGGGCGGCCACGCGGCGAGCGGCCGGCCGTCGATCTCGACCCGGCCGCCGGCCGGCGCGTGCAGCCCCGCGAGCGTCGCGAGCAGCGTCGTCTTGCCCGCGCCGTTCGGCCCCGCGACGCACCAGATTTCGCCGGGGCGGAAGGCCTGCGTGAAGCCGTCGAGCAGCGTGCGCGCGCCGGCCTTCAGCGTCAGGTCGACGGTCGTGCAGGCCATGTCGTTGCCGGAGGCGGCAGCGTGCTGCGCAGTGCCTGTCATCGCATCGGCCTCCTCAGCAACATCCACAGGAACACCGGCACGCCGATCAACGCGGTCATCACGCCGACCGGCAGTTGCGCGGGCGCGATCGCGGTGCGCGCGAGCAGGTCCGCCGCCATCACGCCGCCGCCGCCCGCGAGCATCGCGGCCGGCAGCAGCATGCGCTGGTCGTTGCCGAACGCGAGCCGCAGCGCATGCGGCACGACGAGGCCGACGAAACCGATCGTGCCGGCCGTCGTTACCGCAGCTGCCGCGGCCAGCGACGCGACGAGATAGATTCGCACGCGCAGGCGCGCGACGGGCACGCCGAGCGCGAGCGCGGTCGCGTCGCCGCGCAGCAGCACGTTCAATTGCGGCGCGGCCGGCAGCGCGACGCACGCGGCCAATAGCAGTGCGCCCCACGCGAACCACGGCGCCGTCACGCCGTTCAGGTCGCCCGTCAGCCAGAAGATGATCCCGCGCAACCGCGCATCGGGCGCGAGCGACAGCAGCAGCGTGACGAGCGCGCCCCACCCTGCCGCGATCACGACACCGGTGAGCAAGAGCCGCGGCGACGCGTCGCGCGCATCGCCGCGCCACAGCTCGCGGCGCGCGAGACCGAGCACGAGCGCAACCGACACGAGCGCGCCGGCGAACGCCGACGCATCGACGAGCCACCACGCACCGCCCGCGATCATCGCGACGAGCGCGAATCCGGCCGCGCCGCCGGACACGCCGAGCACGTACGGTTCCGCGAGCGGGTTGCGCAGCAGCACCTGCAGCAGCGCACCGGCAAGCGCGAGCAGCGCACCGCACGCGAAACCCGCAAGCGCGCGCGGCAGGCGCAGCGTGCGGACGATGTCGGCGAACAGCGCGTCGCCGCCGTGCGGCACGAGCGACGCGAGCGCCTGCCACGGCGACATCGGCACGCTGCCGATCGACAGCGATGCGACGAACAGCAACGCGACCACGGCGGCCAGCGCGGCCCAGATCGCGGCGGCGCGCGCGGCGCTCATGCCGCGCACGGCCCCGCGCACGACGCGCAGCGCATCCGCTTACTGCTGCTGCCAGCCGAGCGTGACATAGGCGCCGCGCTTCGGCGTGTTGTAGGCATATGCAAGCTCGTAGTCCTTGTCGAGCAGGTTGTCGATGCGCGCACTGACGTACCACGACTTCGTGATGTTGTAGCGCGCGGAAAGGTTGACGATCCCGTAGCCGCCGAGCCGCCCGCCGCCCGAATCGTTGCGCGCGCCGCTCACGAGCCATTCGCCGCCGGCGCGCCACGCGCCGAACGCGCGGTTCACGGCCATCGACGCGAAACGCCGCGCGCGGCGGTCGAGATCCTGATTCTGCGTTTCGTCGACCGGGTTCTGCAACGTGGCGGCAACCCGTACGTCGGTCGCGCCGACATGCCCCTGCCACGACCCTTCGAGCCCCTGCACCTTCGCGCGGCCGACGTTCTGCGCAATATAGTAGAAACCGCTCCCGTCGGGCCGATAGTTGATCAGGTTCGCGTAGCGCGTCTGGAACGCGGTGAGCCGCATCACGCCCACTGCATCGGACGCATACTGCAGCGCGGCTTCGATCGAATGGCTACGCTCCGGCTGGATCGACGGGTTGCCGGCCATCGGGTAATAGAGGTCGTTGAAGCTCGGCGCGCGGAACGCGTCCGAATAACTCGCGGTCACCTTCCAGCGATCGGTCAGTTCGAGGCCGTAGCCGAGATAGTAGGAATTGGCGCCGCCGAAGTCCGAGTACTGGTCGCGGCGCAGGTTCGCCTGGAACTGCTGGCGGCCGACGCGCCCCGAATAACCGATCCAGCCGGAATTCACATGACGCTGCGGCGCGGCATACGCATTCGACATGAACTGCTGGTCGAGCCGCTCGTAGCCGGCCTGGATCAGGTGCCCGGGCGCGATCCGGAAATCGTTCTGCCACGTGTACTGGCGGTTGTCGGTATTGAAGTGATCGGTATAGACGCCGTTCAGCGCCGACTGGCTACGATCGTTGCCGGTCGACACGCTCAGGCGAGCAGTCCACCAGTCGGTCAGCTTGCCGTTCGCGAACGCACGCACCTGCTGCACGCGCGAATAGAGGTTGTTCAGATCGGTCGGCACGCCCCACGCGTTGTCGTAGCTGTTGTTGCCGTTCGACTGGAAATAGCTGATGCCCGCATCCCAGCGGTCGTTGAAGCGATGGCGCAGCGCCGCGGTGATGCTCTCGTTCAGGTAGCCGTTCGCGTTCGGGTTCGCGTTCGGCTTCTTCGCCGGGTCGAGCGCGGAAAAACCGTTGTCCTTGTCGCGCGCGATCGACACGCTGAACGTCGTTTTCCCGTCGCTGTCGAGCCGGCCCGCTACGCCGGCCTGCTGCGTCTGCGTGCCGTAGCTGCCGACGCCGACCGCGAAGTTGAAGCGCGGCGGATGATTGCCGCCATCCTTCGTGAACACCTGCACGACGCCGCCGATCGCGCCCGAGCCGTACAGCGACGACACGTTGCCGTTCGCGATCTCGACGCGCTCGATCTGGTCAAGCGGCAACTGGCTCAATTGCGCGGCGCCGAGACTCGCGGAATCGACCCGCACGCCGTCGATCAGCACGAGCGACTGCGTCGACTCCGCGCCGCGCAGAAACATCGTCGCGCTCGCGCCGGGGCCGCCGTTGCGCACGATCTGCGCGCCGGGTGCTAACGCGAGCAGCGTCGGCAGGTCGGCGCCCGGGTGCGTGGCAATATCCTGCGCGTCGAATACGGTGGTTTGCGGAATCGTGTCGGCGAGCGACTGCGGCGCGCGCTGCGCGGTGACGACGACCGGTTCGAGCATGGTCGCGGCGGCAGGCTGGGCCGCGGGTACGGCCGATGTTGCCGCCGGTACGGCGGACGCCGCGGAATCGGCATTCGCCGCGGTCTGCGCGGCGGCGGCAAGCGGCAGTCCGCAGAGCGCGCCGAGCGCCGTGCGGACGATTGGGGTCAGCATGAAGATAAATCCCGTGAAGCACTGCGCGCCCCGCTTCCCCGCAGGCCGCGCGTCACGAAGCCCATGCGGGCTCCCCGTCTCGGCCGGTATCCGGGCTGGCGGCATACCGGCTCGCCTTCCCGCGCGATGGCGCGCAGTGGCCCGCGCCCGCGTGCGAAACCTGCACGCGGAACGCGCCCGAGCCGGCCTGCGTCACTGGACGCGGCCGCTTACCGTTGCGGGGGCAGCGCAGGTTGGCGGCCTCCTGGCGGAGCCCGCGCCCTGCTTCCCGTTTAACCGCGCGTTCCACGCGCGAGCACCGAGGCGGCGCCAGTTTAGGAGCCGCTCGCGCGAGCGTCAAGGAAGCGTTCGGACACGCGCGGGACGCGCTTATTCGCGGCAAGAAGCGGGGGTGTTACGACTGGAAACGATACAGATGTCGGATTGCGCGTTATTCCGCGCTAAAATGCTGGGTCTTTAGAGGACGCAGCAAATGCTCAACGAACTCGAAACTTTATCTCAAAATATTGGCCGTCTGATTTCGCTGAACAAGCGCTATCACTCGGAACGGCTCGCGCTCGAGGAGCAGGTCGCGCAATTGCGCGCGGAAGCGGACACGGTCCGCGCGGAACTCGCGCAACTGCGCGACGAACGCAATGCGCTCGCAGCCGAGCGCGACACGCTGTCGGCGAAAATCGACGACGCGCAGGTGAAACTGAACGCGATTCTCGAAAAGCTGCCGCGCTCGAAAAGCGCGGAGCAAGCCGACAACCAGCTCGACCTGCTGGATGCGCAGGCGCGTGCGGATGGCGATGACGCGGCCAGCCACGGAGAACATGCATGAGCACCAAGCAGATCGAAGTCTCGATTCTCGGTCAGCCCTATCGGCTCGCCTGTTCGGCCGAGACCGAAGCGGCGCTGCTCGAGGCAGTCGCGCGCGTCGACGCCGAAATGTCGAAAATCCGCTCGAACAGCTCGGTACGCGGCACCGATCGCATCGCGGTGATGGCGGCACTGTCGCTCGCATCGGAATTGCTGCGGCTGCAAACGAGCGTGCGACACGGTGAAGCATTTCCGGCGGAGGAAATCCGTCGTACAATGCACCAGATGAACGAACAGCTCGGTGCGGTGCTCGCACAGCACGAGACGCAGTAACGTTTCAATCGATGCGTCGATTCTCCTTGATCTCGGCGATCAACGGTGGTCAAATTGGCGCATCGAAACACAGTTCAGTCAGCTTCCCTGCCTGGTTCGCCAAGGTCATATATTCCTTGAACCAATGCCATGTGCACGGTTGCGGAAATTTGTAGCACGGGCGCGCGCGTCACTCTGTCTGATGTACCCGAAGTGCTGCTAACTGCGACCAATTCTGAACCTCAGGTTCAGGATGCCGGCCTAGCGGCCAAGGCGGGGGCCTATCCAACGGCATCGGGCGAGTCCCGGTGCCGTTTTCTTTTTCAGGGTCTGTTTGCACGCGGAACGCGCATGCAAGCAGGCCATCATGCCTCCTGCTGCGTCGATCACGATCCATGCAATACTGGCTGATGAAGTCCGAACCGGACGAAGCAAGCATCGACGATCTCGCCAACGCACCGCAGCGCTCGCTGCCGTGGACCGGCGTGCGCAACTATCAGGCGCGCAATTTCATGCGCGACACGATGAAGATCGGCGACGGCGTGCTGTTCTATCACTCGAGTTGCCCCGAGCCGGGCATAGCAGGCCTCGCCGAAGTGTCGTCGACGCCCTACCCCGATCCCACTCAGTTCGATCCGAAAAGCACCTATTACGATCCGAAGTCGACGCAGGAAGCGCCGCGCTGGTTGCTCGTCGACGTGCGCTACGTGAAAAAGTCGCCGCTCGTGCCGCTCGCCGCACTGCGCGAACACGACGAGCTCGCCGACATGCGCGTGCTCGCACGCGGCAACCGGCTGTCGATCACGCCCGTCACGCGCGCCGAATGGCGGTTCATCACCGAAAAGCTGATGAAGTAGGCGCACGCAGTAGGCACACGCAGTAGGCGCGCGCGCCAAACGTCAAATCTGGTCAGCACGCGCTGCCGCCGCGGAACTCGCGGGTCTTTCGCGCAGCCTAAGCAACCGCTGTCGGCCAATCGGGCCGGCTGTTATTTTTTGTCGCGCGGCACGCCCGCATCGCGCACGCGTGATCCGCGTGCGCGCCCTCGCACAAGGAGTCCAACAATGACCAAGAAATCCGCACTCGCGCTGTCGCTCGCACTCGCCGCTGCCGTTCCCGTCGCGCTGACGCTCGCGTCGCCCGCCGCGCACGCGCAGACCGCGAACCCGCACTTTCCGGAACCGGCGGGCGTGCTGTCGCTTTCGTCGCAGGCCAGCGCCGACGTGCCGCAGGACATCATCCACATCACGCTGTTCTACGAGCAGCAGGCAAAGGATCCGGGCAGCCTCACGTCCGCGCTGAACCAGCGTGCCGATGCCGCGCTGTCGCAAGCGAAGGGCGTATCGGGCGTCACCGCGCACACGGGCGCATTCTCCGTGTATCCGAGCACCGATCGCGACGGGAAGATCTCCGCATGGCGCGGCCGTACCGAGGTCGCGCTCGAATCGCGCGATTTCGCCGCGGCGTCGAAGCTTGCAGGCCAGCTGTCGAACCTGATGCAGGTCGCGAACGTCGAGTTCTCGCTGTCGCCTGAAGCGCAGCGCACGGCCGAGCAGAAGCTCACGACCGAAGCGATCAAGTCGTTCCGCGCCCGCGCGGACGAAGCCGCGAAGGCGTTCGGCTACGGCAGCTACACGATCCGCGATGTCAACGTCGGCAGCGGCCGCAACGTGCAGCCGTACCCGCGCATGATGGCGATGGCCGCGGCGCCGATGGACAGCGCGAAGATGAGCGCGCCGATCGCGGTCGAAGGCGGCAAGGCCACCGTATCGGTCACCGTCAACGGCTCGGTGCAAATGAAGTAACGCGCAACGCGCAGCTGTCGGAAACGAAAAACGCCGGCCCGAGGGCCGGCGTTTTTTTCATGCGTGTTGCCGATGCACGCGCCGATCGCGCGCGCATCGGTATCGCATCACGCAGCCGCATTCGCATTCGTCGCGCGACGGCGATACGCCCAGACCATCAGCGCGATGCCCGCGAGGATCATCGGCAGCGACAGCCACTGCCCCATCGACAGGCCGAGCGCCAGCAGGCCGAGGAAATCGTCGGGCTCGCGTGCGAACTCGACCGTGAAGCGCGCGAGGCCGTAGCCGATCAGGAACAGCGCGGACGCAGCGCCCATCGGCCGCGACTTGCGCGAGAAGAAGAACAGCGCGAAGAACAGCACGATGCCTTCGAGCACGATTTCATAGAGCTGCGAAGGATGGCGCGGCAGCATCTGATACTGCATGAACACGTCGGCGAGATGCCACTTCTCGACGAGCTCCGGATGTTTCGGCAGCCATGCCGCATCGTCGCGCATCGCGCCCGGGAACAGCATCGCCCACGGCGCCGTCGGGTCGGTCACGCGGCCCCACAGCTCGCCGTTGATGAAGTTGCCGAGCCGCCCGGCCGCGAGCCCCGTCGGCACCATCGGCGCGACGAAATCGGTGACCTGCAGCCAGTGGCGCTTGCGCTGCCACGCGAACAGCATCATCGCGAGCGTCACGCCGAGGAAGCCGCCGTGAAACGACATGCCGCCTTCCCACACCTTGAACACGTCGAGCGGATGCGAGAAGTAGAAATCGGCCTTGTAGAACAGCACGTAGCCAAGCCGGCCGCCGAGCACGGTGCCGAGCACGCCGTAGAACATCATGTCGTCGATGTCCTTCGCGGTCCAGCCCTGCGCCGCGACGTGCGGCAGCTTCAGGCGGATCCGGCCGACGACGATCGCCGCGATGAAGCCGACGAGATACATGAGGCCGTACCAGCGCACGGCCAGCGGCCCGAGATGGATCGCAACGGGGTCGAAATTCGGGTGAATGATCATGGGTTAGCGAAGAAGTTTTCGAATGCGGTACGGCCATCGCGAACGCGCAGCACCGCGCATTGGACGGCACCGGCGCTCCATCGTTCACGTCACGCGGCGAAGCCCTGCGCGCGCACGACGTCGATGAAGCCGGCCAGCACGGGACTCACGTCGCCCGTGCGCCACACGAGGCCTGTCTCGACGACCGGCGCATGACCCGCGAGCGGCCGGTAGACCACGCCGGTGCGCCGCAGGTTACGCATCGATTGCGGCACCAGTGCGACGCCCATGCCGGCCGACACGAGGCTGACGATCGTCTGCATCTGGATCGCCTCCTGGCCGATGCGTGGAGTTTCCCCCGCCGCGCCGTAGCAGCCCGTAATGATGTCATAAAAGCCGGGCGCCAAACGACGCGGAAAGATCACGAGCGGCAATGCGGCGACCTCGGCGAGATGCACGGGTTCGTCCTCGGGCGCGTCGGACGCTGCGGCCGGCGATCCGGAGGTCGGCATCGCGACCACCAGCGGCTCGCGCACGACGGGCAGGTACGACAGCCCGGCCGCGTGACGCGGCGGCACCGGCGGAATGACGAGCCCTGCGTCGATGCGACCGGCGACGAGTTCGTCGATCTGCACGTCGCTCGTCGCCTCCGCGAGCTGCAGGCGCACCTGCGGATAGCGCGCGCCGAACGCGCGCAGCAGCGACGGCAGCAGCCCGTAATCGGCGGTCGACACGAACGCGAGCGACAGCGAGCCGGCCTCGCCGCGCGCGAGCCGCCGCGCGAGCGGCGGCAGCGCATCGGCCGACGCAAGCAGCCGGCGCACGTCGGGCAACAGCGCCGCGCCGACCGCGGTCAGCGCCACCGACCGCTTGGTGCGCACGAACAGCGCGACGCCGAGCGCATCCTCAAGCGCCCGGATCGCCTGCGACAGCGGCGGCTGCGTCATCGACAGGCGTTCGGCCGCGCGGCCGAAATGGCGCTCGTCGGCAACGGCCACGAAATAGCGCCACTGGCGCAGGTCGGGTGTCGGATCGGCCATGTGTTACTCATTCGAAAAACGACTTAATAAGCGACAAATAATATATTGGACATCCCAATCCGGAAACTCCATGCTTGTTTCATCCGAACCGGCACGCCGCTCACGGGCGTCGCCCAGACAACGATGGAGTCCCCCATGTCGTACAACCGTCGCTCGAAGCACATCACGCAAGGCGTGGCCCGTTCGCCGAATCGTTCGATGTATTACGCACTCGGCTACCAGAAGGACGATTTCGACAAGCCGATGGTCGGCATCGCGAACGGCCATTCGACGATCACGCCGTGCAACTCCGGCCTGCAGCGCCTGTCCGATGCGGCCGTCGAGGCCGTGAAGGCGTCCGGCGCGAACCCGCAGATCTTCGGCACACCGACGATTTCGGACGGCATGTCGATGGGCACCGAGGGCATGAAGTACTCGCTCGTGTCGCGCGAGGTGATCGCCGACTGCATCGAGACCTGCGTGCAGGGGCAGTGGATGGACGGCGTGGTGGTGGTCGGCGGCTGCGACAAGAACATGCCGGGCGGCATGATCGCACTCGCGCGCCTGAACGTGCCGGGCATCTACGTGTACGGCGGCACGATCCGCCCCGGCCACTGGAAGGGCCGCGACCTGACGATCGTGTCGTCGTTCGAGGCCGTCGGCGAATTCACCGCGGGCCGGATGTCGCAGGAGGATTTCGAAGGCGTCGAGCAGAACGCGTGCCCGACGTCGGGTTCGTGCGGCGGCATGTACACCGCGAACACGATGAGTTCGTCGTTCGAGGCGCTCGGGATGTCGCTGCTGTACTCGTCGACGATGGCGAACCCCGACCAGGAGAAGGTCGATTCGGCCGCCGAATCGGCGCGCGTGCTCGTCGAAGCCGTGAAGCGCGACCTGAAGCCGCGCGACATCATCACGAAGGCGTCGATCGAGAACGCGGTGTCGGTGATCATGGCGACGGGCGGCTCGACCAACGCGGTGCTGCACTATCTCGCGATCGCGCACGCGGCCGAGATCGACTGGACGATCGACGACTTCGAGCGCATCCGCAAGCGCGTGCCCGTGATCTGCGACCTGAAGCCGTCGGGCCGGTACGTCGCGACCGACTTGCACCAGGCCGGCGGGATTCCGCAGGTGCTGAAGATCCTGCTCGATGCGGGGCTGCTGCGCGGGGACTGCATGACGATCACCGGCCGCACGATCGCCGACGAACTGAAGGACGTGCCGAGCGTGCCGCGCGCCGACCAGGACGTGATCTTCCCGATCGACCGCGCGCTGTACAAGGAAGGCCACCTGGCGATCCTGAAGGGCAATCTCGCGGAAGACGGCGCGGTCGCGAAGATCACCGGCCTGAAGAACCCGGTGATCACGGGCCCGGCACGCGTGTTCGACGACGAGCAAAGCGCGATGGATGCGATCCTCGGCGACCGGATCCGCGCCGGCGACATACTCGTGCTGCGCTACCTTGGCCCGCAGGGCGGCCCCGGCATGCCGGAAATGCTCGCGCCGACGTCCGCGATCATCGGCAAGGGGCTCGGCGAATCGGTCGGCTTCATCACGGACGGCCGCTTCTCGGGCGGCACCTGGGGCATGGTGGTCGGCCACGTCGCGCCCGAGGCGTTCGTCGGCGGCACGATCGCGCTCGTGCAGGAAGGCGACTCGATCACGATCGACGCGCACCGGCTGCTGCTGGAGCTGAACGTCGACGAAACCGAACTCGCGCGCCGTCGCGCCGCGTGGAAACAGCCGGCGCCGCGCTACACGCGCGGCGTGCTCGCGAAATTCGCGGCCCTCGCCCGGCCGGCGAACCAGGGCGCCGTCACGGGTTGACGCGATATCGCCGCAGCATGCGACCCCAATGGAAACGGCCGCCGGGCGAACGCGCAAAACGTGCGTTCCCTTTGCTTTTATAATGCGCGGACCATGAAGCCGGCCGTCCCCGCCGGTGGAGAACCGCATGAAACAGACGATATTGCGCGCGCTGCTCGTGACGCTGCTGACCGGCAGCGCAGCGGTCGCGCGCGCCGAACAGGCCGACGGGTTCGCGCTCGCGCAGCGCAAGAACTGCATGGCCTGCCACGCGGTCAGCAAGCCGCTGATGGGCCCGTCGTTCCACGACATCGCCGGCAAGTATGCGGCGCGCGGCGACGCCGTCGATTACCTTGCCCAATCGATCGTGAAAGGCAGCGTCGGCGTATGGAGCGGCGTGCCGATGCCCGCCAATACGCAACTGACGAGCGGCGAAGCCCGCACACTCGCGCAATGGGTGCTGTCGCTGCGTTGAACCGGCTGCCCCGAAGGGCATGACCGTTATGCCGGGCGCCGCCCGCCGACAGGCGGACTTGCCCCTCGCCGGCAGCTTCGCCGGCGCTTACTGGAACCGCCCCCTCTTTTCCATAGCCGGAACGGCCGGGCGTTCAGCCCGAATGACCGGCGCGGCGGCGCGCGATCTCTTCGTCGACCGCGTCGCGGACCCAGTCCATGACCTCGGTTTCCAGCGTCAGCGCCACCTCGCGCGTGATCTGGCCGACCAGCCAGGCCGAATGCTCATGCAGCGCGTCGCGACAGCGGGCCTCGATGGCCTCGCGCCCTGCTCCGGTCAGATAGCTCGTCAGCCGATTGCGCAGGCGCTCGGCGATATGCTGCGCATCTTCCGGCGTCAACCCGACGGCTGCCTGCACATCAGGCTGCGGCACCGCGGCCGGCACGACCGCCTCCGGCATGACCGCTTCAGACGCTTGCCCCACCGCATCACGCGCCACTGCAGCGAACGCTTGCTGCGACGCATCGTCGTCGGCCAGTGACGACTGGAGCGGCGCATTCATGGCCGCTGCGTGCTCGGCGACCACATGCTCCGCGGCGCCCGGCTCGGCCGGCGCGTCGGTCTCGCCTATCGCCGCCGCAGCAGCCGTCGCCACGTCGCCCGGCAGCTCGACCGCCGGCACGTGCGGCGTCGGCACGGGTTCGATCACGACGAATTCGGGGTCGCCCCCGGCTTTCGTGGAATCGCCCGGCGCGATCACGTCGGTCAGCACCGGAATCGCCGCGCCGGCGTGCGGCTGCGGCGCGTCGGGCGCGGGCGAACGCGCCGGCGCCGGCTTGCCCGGCACCAGCACGTCGGTCAGCGTCGGGATCGAGGATGAATCGGCTTGTGTCACGGGAACACTCCGTCGACGGTTGCGGCTAGCTGCCCTGCTTGTAGTTGTTCAGCGCGTATCCGCGATCGCGGTAGAAGCGATAGCGGTCGCGGCCCGCGGCCAGCTCGTCCGGCGCATTGCCGACCACTTCGAGCAGACGCTCGAAGCGGGCGAACTGCGCGGGCACGGTCGCGCCGAGGTTCAGCAGCACGTGATGATGCGGCGCCTTGTCGAGATCGGCGGCCAGCACGATCGGCGTGCCGGCCGCATGCTCGCTATCGACGCCGCAATGCGGAATGAAATCGAGCGGCGAGAACGTCCAGAGCCGCTCGTCGAGCGCGCGCAGACGCGCGGGCTCGGCGAGCACGACGACCGGCTGCCCGGCCTGGTAGGCCTTGCGCAGCAGCCGGCACGCGTACGCGAGCGAATCGCCGACGTTCGAGTGGAAATCGATCCGCGTCATTGGCCGCGCACCCGCATCGTCGTCAGCACCGCCATCACTGGCCGGCGCGGTCGATCAGGAACTGCGCGAGCAACGGCACCGGACGGCCCGTCGCACCCTTCGCGGCGCCACTCTTCCACGCGGTGCCCGCGATGTCGAGGTGAGCCCACGGATAGTTCTCGGTGAAGCGCGACAGGAAGCACGCGGCCGTCACGCTGCCGGCCGGACGTCCGCCGATGTTCGCGAGATCCGCGAAGTTCGACTTCAACTGATCCTGGTACTCGTCGTCGAGCGGCAGGCGCCATGCCGGGTCGCCCGCCTCACGCGACGCGTCGAGCAGTTCGCCCGCGAGCGCGTCGTCCTTCGAGAACAGGCCGCTGTTGTGATGGCCGAGCGCGATGATGCACGCGCCCGTCAGCGTCGCGACGTCGATCACCGCGGCCGGCTTGAAGCGCTCCGCATACGTGAGCGCGTCGCACAGGATCAGGCGGCCTTCGGCGTCGGTGTTCAGCACCTCGATCGTCAGGCCCTTCATGCTCGTGACGATGTCGCCCGGCTTCGTCGCGTTGCCGCCCGGCATGTTCTCGCAGGTCGGCACGATCGCGACGACGTTGATCTTCAGGCCCATCTCGGCGACCGCGCGCATCGTGCCGAGCACGGAACCGGCGCCACACATGTCGTACTTCATCTCGTCCATGCCCTCGCCCGGCTTCAGCGAGATGCCGCCCGTGTCGAACGTGATGCCCTTGCCGACCAGCACGACCGGCGCGGCCTTCGCGGCGGCGCCCTGGTAGTGCAGCACGATGAACTGCGGCGGCTCGACCGACGCGCGCGCGACCGACAGGAACGAGCCCATCTTCAGCGCCTGGATCTGCTTGAGCCCGAGCACTTCGGCCTTCAGGCCCCAATCCTTCGCGAGCTTCTTCGCGGTGTTGCCGAGATAGGTCGGCGTGCAGACGTTGCCGGGCAGGTTGCCGAGGTCACGGGTGAGATCCATCCCGTTCGCGAGCGCAACGGCCTGCTTGACCGCGACCTTCGCGGCCTTTTCATCCGACGGATCGACGCTGAACACGACACGCTTGAGCGTGTGCGACGCCGGTTCCGGCTTGCTCTTCATCTGCGTGAAGCGGTAGGTCTCGTTGCGCAGCGCGAGAATCGCCGCGCGCACGCCCCAGTCGGAGCTGCGCTCGTCGACCGGCAGTTGCGCGAGCGTGAACGTGACCTGGACGACCTTGGTCGCCAGCAGCGCGCGCCAGGCGGCCGTGGCCGCGTCGTTATAGGCTTTCTGATTGAAAGCATCCTGCTTGCCGAGGCCGACGAGCAGCACGCGCGACGCGCCGATGCCCGACACTTCGTGCAGGAACAGCGTCTTGCCGCGCTTGCCGTCCATGTCGCCGGCCTTCACCACGCGCGAAATCAGTCCCTTGGTGGCCGTGTCGATGTCGAGCGCCGCGCCTGAAAGCGTCTGCGCCTCGAAGATGCCCAGCACGATGCAGTCGGACTTCCCGGTCAGGAACCCCTTGGCCTCGCCTTTGCTCCAATCACAGCCTTTTATGCTAAAGTCCATCGCGCTTGTCCTCGGATAAAATCTGGGCTAAGGATGAAAGCCGCAATTATCCGCTATTTTTCCCGTGGCGGCGCGAGCGCTCCACCACGCGTGCGCAGCCTCCCGCCCTCTTCTCATCAAGAATGATCTTCGAACGCTCCCTCCAGCGCGAGCTTGCGTATACGGCTGGCGCCGTGTTCATGGTGCTGCTCACGATCATGCTCACGACGATGATGATCCGCATCGTCGGTTACGCCGCGTCCGGTGAAATCGACCCGCGGGACGTGCTCGTGCTGATCGGCCTGACCGTGATCGGCTATCTCGCCGTGATGCTCGTCGTCACGCTGTTCGTGTCGATCCTGTTCGTGCTGACCCGGTGGTACCGGGACTCCGAAATGGTGGTGTGGCTCGCGTCGGGCGTGAGCCTCACGCGCCTCATCAAGCCGATCGGCGTGTTCGCCACGCCGATCATCCTGCTGATCGCGTTCTTCGCGTTCGTCGGCTGGCCGTGGTCGAACCAGCAGAGCAAGATGATCAAGGCACGCTTCCAGCAGCGCGACGAGATCTCGCTGCTCGCGCCGGGCCAGTTCCGCGAGTCGGCCTCGAACCATCGCGTGTTCTTCATCGAGAAGATGACGCCCGACCAGAGCAAGGTGCAGAACGTGTTCGTGACGTCGACCGAGAACGGCAAGGTCAACGTCGTCGTGTCGCAGACGGGCCATACGGAAACCTCGAAGGACGGCGACCGTTTCGTCGTCCTGGAAGACGGCCGCCGCTACGACGGCACGCCCGGCCAGCCGAACTTCAAGATCATGGAGTTCGAGCGCTACGGCGTGAAGATCACGAGCAAGCCGGTCGTGAACGTGCAGACCACCAACAGCACGCCGACGCCCGAGCTGCTGCGCAACCCGACGCGCGACAACCTCGCGGAATTCGCGTGGCGCGCGGGGCTGCCGCTGATCGCGCTCAACCTGATGGTGCTCGGCATCCCGCTCGCGTACCAGAACCCGCGCCGCAGCCGCACGATCAACCTCGTGATGGCCGTGCTGATCTACCTCACCTACTCGAACCTGCTGAACGTCGTGCAGGCCCAGATCGAGCAGGGCAAGATGTCGTTCGGCGTCGGCCTGGTCGGCCTGCACGCGCTCGTCGCGGCGCTCGTCGCCGTCATCTTCTGGTTGCGCGTGCGCAATCGTCCGCTGTTTACACGCGCGCTGTTCGGCCGCTCGGGAGCATGATCGATGCGGCTCTATGAAAAGTACTTCGCGCGACAGATCTACGTCACGTTCGTCTTCATCCTGTTCGCGTTCTCGGGCCTGTTCTTCTTCTTCGACCTGATCAGCGAACTGAACTCTGTCGGGCACGGCAACTACAAGTTCGGCTACGCGGTGATGCGCGTCGCGCTGCAGACGCCGTCGCGCTTCTACGAGATCATCCCGGTCGCCGCGCTGATCAGCGCGATCTACGTGTTCGCGCAAATGGCCGCGAATTCGGAATTCACGATCTTCCGCGTGTCGGGCCTCGCGACCAACCAGGCGCTGCGCTCGCTGCTGAAGATCGGCGTGCCGCTCGTGATCGTCACCTACCTGATCGGCGAATTCGTCGGCCCGTACGCCGACCAGTTGTCCGAACGCGTGCGGCTGCAGGCGCTCGGCGCGTCGGTGTCGTCGAACTTCCAGTCGGGCGTGTGGGTGAAGGACACGCTCGCGGCCCGCGAGAACGGCGAACAGGTCACCCGCTTCGTCAACGTCGGCAGCCTGTCGCCCGACTCGACGATCAGCAACGTGCGCATCTACGAGTTCGACTCGAAATTCCAGTTGCAGAACGTGCGGATCGCGCAGACGGGCCGCTACGAGCCGCCCGGCCACTGGCTGCTGACGGGCGTCACCGAAACGGAGCTCACGCCGATCAAGCCGATCAGCGGCCAGCCCGCCGACGCGCTGAACCCCGTCTACCGGTCGCAGCAGGTGTCGCTGCCCGAATACCGGCTGCGTTCGGACCTGACGCCGCAGATCCTGTCGGTGCTGCTCGTGTCGCCGGAGCGCATGTCGATCATCAACCTGTTCCGCTACATCCAGCACTTGCGCGAAAACCAGCAGGACACGCAGCGCTACGACATCGCGCTGTGGCGCAAGCTGCTGTATCCGTTCGCGGTGTTCGTGATGCTCGTGCTGTCGCTGCCGTTCGCATACCTGCACACGCGCGCAGGCGTGGTCGGCGTGAAGGTGTTCGGCGGCATCATGCTCGGCATGAGCTTCCAGCTGCTCAATACGCTGTTCTCGCACATCGGCACGCTCAACACGTGGCCCGCGCCGCTCACTGCCGCGACGCCGGGCCTGATCTATCTCGCGCTCGGCCTGTTCGCGCTAAAGTGGGTCGACCGGCACTGAGCGCCGCATCACGACGGAGACTTCGACATGAGCTCGCATGGCATCGTCCTGTTCGGCCACGGCGCCCGCGATCCGCGCTGGGCCGAGCCGTTCGAGCGGCTCGCCGCGCGGCTGCGCGGCGCCGGCTCCCCTGCGTCGCACGTGTCGCTCGCATTCCTCGAACTGATGACGCCGTCACTCGGTGAAGCCGTGGCCGCGCAAGTCGCGGCCGGCTGCGCGCGCATCACCGTGATACCCGTGTTCTTCGGCCAGGGCGGCCATATCCGCCGCGACCTGCCGCAGCTCGTCGATGCATGCCGCGCCGCGCATCCGGGCGTCGAGATCCGCTGCGCGACGGCTGTCGGCGAAGACGACGGCGTGCTCGACGCGATCGCGCGCTATTGCATCGACCGGATCGGCGACGACGCGTAAGCGCAACGGCGGCTCGAAATAAAAAAGCGCTGGCAGAAGCCAGCGCTTTTTTCGTTTCGGACTACGACCGGATTCCGCTCAGGCCGCATCCCGCAGCGGATCGCCCGCTTTCGCGTGCCGTGCGCGCTCGGCGAACGCGTCGCCGATCATCAGCAGGCTCGGTTCCGCGGGATCGAGCCACGCCTGCGCGTCGCCCGCCGCCATCTGCGCGAGCGTCAGCGTCAGCGAGCGCTCGCGCGCGGTGCTGCACGCCTCGACGATCGCCACGGGCGTCGCCGGCGCACGGCCGGCATCGATCAGCTCCTGCGCGATGCCGGGTGCGCTGTCGCGGCCCATGTAGTAGACGATCGAATCGGCGCGCGCGGCTTCGCGAATCTCGTCGCTGCCCGGCGCGCGGCTGTGCGTCGCGAACGCGACGCTGCGCGACACGCCGCGCAACGTCAGCGAACGCTTCAGCGTCGCCGCGCCGGCCAGCGCCGCGGTGATGCCCGGCACGACCTCGTAGTCGATGCAGGCCTCGTCGAGCGCGCGCATTTCCTCTTCCGCGCGACCGAACAGCATCGGGTCGCCGCCCTTCAGGCGCACGACGCACGCATGCTCGCGCGCCGCATCGACGATCTGCTTGTTGATGAAGTGCTGCGCGGTCGAGCGCTGCCCGCAGCGCTTGCCGACCGCGATCTTGCGCGCGTTCGGCGCGTAGTCGAGCATCGCGGGCTCGACGAGCGCATCGTGCAGCACGACGTCGGCCTGCGCCAGCAGCCGCGCGCCGCGCACCGTGATGAGGTCCGCCGCGCCCGGCCCTGCTCCGATCAGATACACCTTGCCCATGTTTGTCGCTTCGCTTGTCCTGCGGCCCGCGCCGCCGCGTGGCGGCACGGATCGCCGGGTTTGCCTATTACGCCGAAAACGCCCGGATCATGCCGGCGGCGACCGTGTGGTGCGTCGCCTCGTCGATCAGCACGAACGCGCCCGTGCCCGGATGCGCGTCGTACGTGTCGCAGACGATCGGCTTCTGCAGCGTCAGCGCGACGCGGCCGATGTCGTTCATCTTCAGTTCGTGACGGTCGATCGCATGCGACAGCGTATGCACGTCGAGCACCTGCTTGACCGCGCCGATCTTCGCGAACACCGTGCTCGTGGTCTGCTTCAGCAGGTACTTGCGCTGCTGCGACAGCGGCGCTTCGTCGAACCAGCACAGGTCGGCCTCGAGCTTCTTGGCCGGCTCGACCGGCTCGACGGTCGTGACGAACATGTCGCCGCGCGACACATCGACATCCTGTTCGAGACGGATCGTCACCGTCTGGCCCGCGAACGCTTGCGCGACTGACGCGGTGCCGCCCGGCACCGGCGCGACGATCTCGGCGACCGTCGCGGTGCGGTTCGACGGCAGCACGACGATCTCGTCGCCGACCTTCACTTCACCCGACTCGACACGGCCCATGTAGCCGCGGAAATCGTCGGCCGAGCTGCCGTCCTGGCGTGCGACCCACTGCACCGGGAAGCGCAGCGCGTCATGCGCCTGCGTCTCCACCGGCAGCGCCTCGAGCACGTCGAGCAGCGGCTCGCCCGCATACCACGGCATGCGCTCGCTCGCGCCGACGATGTTGTCGCCCTTCAGCGCAGACACCGGCACGAAGCGCACGTCGTCGAGGCCGAGCTGCTTCGCGAGCGCGACGTACGCGTCGCGGATCTCGTTGAAGCGCGCCTCGCTGTAGTCGACGAGGTCCATCTTGTTGATCGCGACGATCACGTGCTGCAGCGCGAGCAGCTTGACGATCGCGCTGTGGCGTTTCGTTTGCGGCAGCAGTTCGGCAACGCCGTTCTCGACCGTCACGCGCGTCGCGTCGATCAGGATGATCGCCGCGTGCGCGGTCGACGCGCCCGTCACCATGTTGCGCGTGTACTGCTCGTGACCCGGCGTATCGGCGATGATGAACTTGCGCTTCGCGGTCGCGAAGTAGCGGTATGCGACGTCGATCGTGATGCCCTGCTCACGCTCGGCTTCCAGGCCGTCGGTCAGCAGCGCGAGGTCGAGCTCGTCGCCCACCGTGCGCTTGTTCTTCGCACGCGACAGCGCGGACAGCTGGTCGGACAGCACGGCCTTGCTGTCGTACAGCAAGCGGCCGATCAGCGTGCTCTTGCCGTCGTCGACGCTGCCTGCGGTGATGAAGCGCAGCACGCCGAGGTCTTCGTGATTTTCGATGATGCTCATGATGTGAATGTCCTCGTGTGCTTCAGAAATAACCTTGCTTCTTGCGCTGTTCCATCGCGGCTTCGGAGGTCTGGTCGTCCATCCGCGTCGCGCCGCGTTCGGTGATCTCGGTCACCGCCGTCTCGGCGATGATCTTCTCGACGTCGTCCGCGTCGCTCTCGACCGGGCACGTGCAGCTGATGTCGCCGACCGTGCGGAAGCGCACCTGGGCGACTTCGCTCGTCTCGCCGTCGCGCATCGGCGTGAGCGGCGTGACGGGCACGAGCAGGCCGTTGCGGCGCACGATCTCGCGCTGGTGCGCGTAGTAGATCGACGGCAGCTCGAGGTTCTCGCGCGCAATGTACTGCCACACGTCGAGCTCGGTCCAGTTCGAGATCGGGAACACGCGCAGGTGCTCGCCTTTATGCAGCCGTGCGTTGAAGAGGCTCCACAACTCAGGGCGCTGCGCCTTCGGATCCCACTGGCCGAATTCGTCGCGGAACGAGAAGATGCGCTCCTTCGCCCGCGCCTTCTCTTCGTCGCGGCGCGCGCCGCCGATCAGCGCGGTGTAGCCGTGCTGCTCGATCGTTTCGAGCAGCGTGACGGCCTGCGCGGCGTTGCGCGAATCGGTTTCGCGGCGCAGCACGACCGTGCCGCGCTTGATCGAATCCTCGACGTGGCCGACCACCAGTTCGGCGCCCAGCTCTTGCGCACGGCGATCGCGGAAGTCGATCACTTCCTCGTAGTTGTGGCCCGTGTCGATATGCACGAGCGGGAACGGCAGCGTCGTCTTGCGGTTCGCGCCGAGGCCGAATGCCTTCAGCGCGAGGTGCAGCACGACGACCGAGTCCTTGCCGCCCGAGAACAACAGCGCCGGCTTGCTGCATTCGGCAACGAGTTCGCGCAGGATGTGGATCGACTCGGCTTCGAGCCAGTCGAGGTGGCCCATGCGGTTGTCGGCGCCGGTGGGCGCGGCAAAGGCGGATTGCTCGAGCGTCGTGCTCATGATTTCAGTCCTTCTTTTCTGGGTTCGTGCCGCCCGCTGTCGCAGGCGGCGCAATATTCAGTTTCTGGTGACGCTTTCAGTGCGCGGCGCCGGCTTCGGCACTCGCGGGAATCGGCGTGATCGTGATGTGCAGCCCGCACTCCTTCGTGTCGCGCGATTCCCACCACCAGCGGCCCGCGCGGCTGTCCTCGCCGGGGCGGATCGCGCGCGTGCACGGCTCGCAGCCGATGCTCGGGTAGCCGCGCGCATGCAGCGGGTTCACCGGCACGTCAAACGCGCCGAGGTACGCCCACACATCGGCTTCCGTCCAGTCGGCGAGCGGGTTGTACTTCGCGATCCCGCGCGCTTCGTCCTGTTCTTCCTCGTGCAGCTCCGCGCGCGTGACCGACTGCTCGCGACGCTGGCCCGTGACCCACGCGCCGACATCGGCCAGCGCACGGTTCAGCGGCTCGACCTTGCGAATGTGGCAGCACGACTTGCGCAGCTCGACGCTCTCGTAGAACGCGTTCAGGCCGTGCTCGGCGACGTACTGGTCGACCGCGTCCTGCCGCGGGTGGAACTGCTCGATCTCGTAGCCGTAGCGCTCGCGCACGCGGTCGATCATGCCGAGCGTTTCCGCATGCAGGCGGCCCGTATTCAGCGAGAAGATGCCGATCGACACGCCCTTCGACAGGATCGCGTGCGTGAGCAGCATGTCTTCCGCGGCGAGGCTGCTCGCGAACTTCACCTTCTCGTGACGTGCGCCGATCTGCGCGAGCAGCGCGTCGAGGCGCTCGACCTTCGCGGCGAGTTCCGGCGTCAGCGCGGTAGCGGTCGCGGTGCTCATGCGCCCACCTTGGCGTCGGCCGCGGCGGCGCGGCGGCGGAACAGCGGCGCCGGCTCGTCGAACGCACCCTGGTAACGCTGCGTGAATTCCGTGAACGCATTCAGCGCATCGCTGATGTCCTTGTCGGCGCGCACCGCGAATGCGTCGAAGCCGCAACGCGACATGTACAGCAACTGGTCGCGCAGCACGTCGCCGATCGCGCGCAGCTCGCCCGTCCAGCCGTAACGCTCGCGCAACAGGCGCGCGATGCTGTAGCCGCGGCCGTCCGCGAAGCGCGGGAAGTCGACGGCAATCAGCGAAATCGCGCCGAAATCGGCCACGAGATCGGCCGGCTCGCTGTCCGGCGCGAGCCACACGCCGAGTTCGTCCTTCGTCTTCGCGGCGACGAGCGCCGCGCGCTCGGCCTGCCACAACGCGAACGGCACCAGCACCTTGCCGGCCGGCAACGCGTCGACCGCGGGCAGCGCACCGTCTTCCGCCGCGCGCACGACCTGCCATGCATCGTCGATCACTGCGCGGTTCTTGATAATCGAAGCCATCTGCAAATTCCTTCTACCCGGTTGGTTACGCGTTCACTGCCTGGCGCGCCGCATACACGCGCTCCTTGAACGGCGCGATGCCGATGCGGTCGTACGTGTCGACGAAGCGCTCACCGTCGATGCGTGCTTCGACGAACGTGTCGATCAGCTTCGCGATCACGCCCGGCACTTCTTCCGCCGAGAACGACGGCCCGATCACGCGGCCGAGGCGCGCGCCGTTCTGGCCCGTGCCCTGCTCGCCGCCGAGCGACACCTGGTACCACTCGGCGCCGTCCTTGTCGACGCCGAGGATGCCGATGTTGCCGACGTGGTGATGGCCGCACGAGTTCATGCAACCGGAAATGTTCAGCGACAGGTCGCCGAGGTCGTACACGTAGTCGAGATCGTCGAAGCGCTGCTGGATCGCCAGCGCGATCGGGATCGACTTCGCGTTCGCGAGCGAGCAGAAATCGCCGCCCGGGCACGCGATGATGTCGGTCAGCAGGCCGATGTTCGGCGTCGCGAAACCGGCCGCCTTCGCCTTTTCCCACACCGCGAACAGGTCGCGCTTCTTCACGTTCGCGAGAATCAGGTTCTGCTCGTGCGACACGCGCAGTTCGCCGAACGAGTAAGCGTCGGCCCAGTCGGCAACCAGCTCCATCTGCCGGTCGGTCGCGTCGCCCGGCGCCACGCGGTGATCCTTCAGCGACAGCGTGACGGCCGCGTAGCCGGACACCTTGTGCGGCGCGACGTTGCGCTCGACCCAGCGCGCGAACGCCTTGTTCTCGAGCAGGTGCTGTTCGAATGATGCGTCGGTGTCGGCCAGCTTTTCGTAGACCGGCGGCTTGAAGTACTGCGACACACGGTCGAGTTCGGCCTGCGTGAGCGTCGACGGGCCGTCCTTCAGGTGCTGCCACTCTTCCTCGACCTGCTGCGCGAACTTCGCGGGCGACAGCGCCTTCACGAGGATCTTGATACGCGCCTTGTACAGGTTGTCACGGCGGCCGAAGCGGTTATACACACGCAGCACGGCTTCGCAGTAGGTGAGCAGGTGCTGCCACGGCAGGTCTTCCTTGATCACCGCGCCAATGATCGGCGTACGGCCGAGGCCGCCGCCCGCGAGGATGCTCGCGACCACCTCGCCCTGCGCGTTCTTCTTCAGGTACACGCCGAGGTCATGGATCTGCACGGCCGCGCGGTCGTGCTTAGAGCCCGACACCGCGATCTTGAACTTGCGCGGCAGCCATGCGAATTCGGGATGGAACGTCGACCACTGACGCAGGATTTCCGACCACGGACGCGGATCGATCTCCTCGTCCTGGGCGACGCCCGCGAACTGGTCTGCCGTGATGTTGCGGATGCAGTTGCCCGAGGTCTGGATGCCGTGCATCTGCACCGACGCGAGCTTCGCGAGGATCTCGGGCGTGTCCTCGAGCTGGATCCAGTTGAACTGGATGTTCGAGCGGGTCGAGAAGTGGCCGTAGCCGCGGTCGTGTTCGCGGGCGATGCGCGCCAGCATCCGGAGCTGGTCGCTGCGCAGGTTGCCGTACGGAATCGCGATGCGGTGCATGTACGCGTGGCGCTGCATGTACAGGCCGTTCTGCAGACGCAGCGGGCGGAATTCTTCTTCGCTCAACTCGCCCGACAGGCGGCGGCGCACCTGATCGCCGTACTGCGCGACACGCTCGTCGACGATCGTCTGGTCGTATTGGTCGTACTGATACATTCGGGGACCCCAGGGGTTTTCGTGGTGACCGCGCGACGTCCTAGCCACGTCGCGCCCGAATCTCCGTTCCACCGTCACTGCCGCCGGCCATCCGCTGCCGGGTGGATTGCTAATGACGAAAACAGATATCCATATTTGAAAAACTCCGGTGAATCGTAATAAACTCGCCTTATATTTCAAACGACTAAAAAATTCTGTTGATATGCGGAAGGGTTATAAATGAACCTGCACCAATTTCGCTTCGTGCGCGAGGCCGTCCGGCAGAATTTCAACCTCACCGAGGCCGCCAAGGCGCTCTACACGTCGCAACCGGGGGTATCGAAGGCGATCATCGAGCTCGAGGACGAGCTCGGCGTGGAGATCTTCACGCGGCACGGCAAGCGCGTGCGCTCGCTCACCGAGCCGGGCAGGATCATCCTCGCGTCGGTCGAGCGGATCCTGCAGGAGGTTGAAAGCCTTAAAAGGGTCGGGAAGGATTACGCCGCGCAGGACCAGGGCAACCTGACCATCGCGGCCACCCACACGCAGGCCCGCTACTCGCTGCCGGCCGCGATCGCCGAATTCAAGAAGCGCTTCCCGAAGGTGCACCTGTCGATCCTGCAGGGCAGCCCGACGCAGGTGGCCGAGATGGTGATCCACGACCAGGCCGATCTCGCGATCGCGACCGAGGCGATCGCCGACTACAAGGAACTCGTGTCGCTGCCGTGCTTCCAGTGGCATCACGCAGCCGTCGTGCCGGCCGATCACCCGCTGCTCGAACGCAAGCCGCCGTCGCTGGACGATCTCGCGCAATATCCGCTGATCACCTATGACGATGCGTTCGCGGGCCGCAAGAAGATCAACCAGGCGTTCGCGCTGCGCGGGCTGTCGCCGGACATCGTCCTCGAGGCAATCGACGCCGACGTGATCAAGACCTATGTGGAGCTCGGCCTCGGCGTCGGCATCATGGCCGATATCGCGTTCAATCCCGAGCGTGACCGCAACCTGCGCCTGATCCCGGTCGGCCACCTGTTCGGCAGCAACGTGACGCGCGTCGCGCTCAAGCAGGGCGCCTACCTGCGCAGCTATGTGTATACGCTCGTCGAACTGCTGTCACCGACGCTGAACCGCAAGCTGATCGAGCAGGCGCTCAAGGGCGAATCCGAATCGTACGAGTTGTAAGCGCCCCCGGAACTGTCGCTCCGCGTTAGCTCCCCGAGGGGCTCATCCCCCGAGGGGACTTCCTTCGGGGCGGAAAACCTGGGGCGGCCCTGCGTTTTCTTGAAATCGGCGTGTATAAATACAGGGGCACATATCGCGCCCCTTTTTGCTGTCCGACGGAGACTCCCGCATGACGCTTTCCGCCCTGTTGCGCCGCGCCGCCGGCGCCGCCCTCGTGATGGCCTGCACGGCCGCGCAGGCCGACCTGAAGGTCGGCGTCGACCTGTCGTCGACCGGTCCGGCCGCCGCAATCGGCATCACGAGCAAGAACGCAATGCTGATGTGGCCGAAGACGATTGCCGGACAGCCGGTGCAGGTGACGGTGCTCGACGACGCGTCCGACCCGGGCATCGCGGTACGCAACATCCGCAAGCTGGTCGACGAGGATCACGTCGACGTCGTGGTCGGGCCGAACATCACGCCGGCCGCGCTCGCGGCGCTCGACGCGGTGGCCGCCGGGCAAACGCCGATGATCACGCTGGTCGGCTCGGGCGCGATCGTCGAGCCGCAGGAAGGCGCGCGCACCTGGGCGTTCAAGATGGCGCAGAGCGACCGCGCGATGGCCGACGTGATGACGCGCTACATGGCGAATCACGGCGTGAAGACGGTCGGCTTCATCGGCTTCGCGGACAGTTACGGCGACAGCTGGCTGAACGAGTTCACGCGCTTCGCCGACCTGCGCAAGATCCGCGTCGTCGCGACCGAGCGCTTCAACCGCACCGACGCGAGCGTCACGGGCCAGGCGCTGAAGCTGATCGCAGCGAAGCCCGACGCGATCCTGATCGCCGGCTCGGGCACGCCGGCCGTGCTGCCGCAGCGCACGCTGATCGAGCGTGGCTACCAGGGCGCGATCTACCAGACGCACGGGATCGCGACGCCGGAATTCATCAAGCTCGGCGGCAAGGACGTCGACGGGACGCTGTTCCCGACCCAGCCGGTCGTAGTCGCGCGCACGCTGCCGGCCGACCATCCGGCCCGCAAGGCCGCGCTCGCGTTCGTCGATGCGTACGAGGCGAAGTACGGCGCAGGCACGGTCACGCAGTTCGCGGGCGACGCGGCGGGCGTCTACCCGCGCCTCGCCGACGCGGTCGGCCGCGCACTGAAGACCGCGCAGCCCGGCACGCCGGCATTCCGCGCGGCACTGCGCCGCGAGCTCGAACGCGCGCACGAGCTCGTCGTACCGAACGGTGTCGTCAACACCAGCGACAAGGATCATGTCGGGCTCGACCAGCGCGCGAGCGTGATGGGAATCGTGAAGCAGGGCCGGTTCGTCTACCTGAGCCAGTGACGTGCGCGCTAGATGCCGGGCAGCTTGCCCGGCATCCGGATTTACGCCATAATTCGCGTTTCGCCGCGCACAATCGCATGCGCGGCCAGAATCAAGCCCAGGTGGTGAAATTGGTAGACGCAGGGGACTCAAAATCCCCCGCCGCAAGGCGTGCCGGTTCGATTCCGGCCCTGGGCACCATGACATAGTTCCGGGAAGTTCCCGGAAGTCCCAAAACCCGCGACAGCACAAGGCTTCGCGGGTTTTTTCATTCCGGCAAAGTGCCGTGTGGTGCGTAGACAGCCGGGGCAAGCGGGGGCAACATTGGGGGCAACCCACCCGAAATTGCCTTACCCGTCAGGAGTTGCCCCCGTGCCATTAACAGATACAGCCATCCGGAACGCCAAGCCAGCCGACAAGCCCGTGCGCCTGTTCGACGGAGGCGGCCTCTATCTAGAAATCGCCCCGAGCGGGGGCAAGTGGTGGCGCCTCAAATACCGATTTGGGGGCAAGGAAAAGCGCTACTCGCTCGGCGTCTACCCGGAAGTTACCTTGGCGACCGCACGGAAGAAGCGCGACGAAGCCCGTGAAAAGCTCGCTGCCGGCATCGATCCGGGTGAAGCGAAGAAGGCGGAAAAAAGAGCCAGCCTGCTCGCAGCCGCCCATTCGTTTGAGGTTGTCGCTCGCGGCTGGATGGACGAGCGCAAGACGATTGTGGAGCCAGCGCAGCATGACAAGACGCTCGCCCGCATGGAGAACGATGTATTCCCATGGCTCGGCAAGCGCCCTATCGCTGAAATCGACGCCCCGGAGATACTGGTTGTACTGAAGCGCGTAGACGGGCGCGGAGCGAGATTTACCTCCCATCGCATCCGCAGCGAGATAAGCCGGGTATTCCGCTACGGCATCAAAGAGGGGCACTGCAAGACCGATCCAGCCCGAGATTTGGTAGATGCCATTCCGCCCGCCCAGACAACGCACTTTGCCTCGATCACCGAGCCCGAGAAAGTCGCCGAGATGCTTCGCGCGTTCGACGGCTTCACAGGTACATTCCCAGTTCTCTGCGCGCTCAGACTAGCCCCGATGCTGTTCGTCCGCCCAGGCGAATTACGCAAGGCGCAGTGGTCACAATTCGAGCTCGACAAGGGCGAGTGGCGCTATTTCGTCAACAAAACGAAAACGGATCACCTTGTTCCGCTGGCCACACAGGCGGTTGCGATTTTGCGCGAGCTTCACGCCCTGACTGGCGAAGGCGTCTACGTGTTCCCCGGTGCTCGCGACCGAAATCGGCCGATGAGCGAGGCCGCTATCAATGCAGCCCTTCGTCGGCTTGGCTACGACACTCGCACCGAGATTACCGGTCACGGCTTCCGGGCAATGGCACGGACGATCCTGCATGAAGAGTTGGAGGAAAAGCCGGAAGTGATCGAGCACCAACTAGCGCATACCGTCCCTGACAGCCTTGGGCGGGCGTACAACCGAACAAAATTCATCAAGGCCCGACGTTCGATGATGCAACAGTGGGCGGACTACCTCGACAAGCTCAAAGCCGGAGCGGAAATCATCCCGATCGCGGCGGCAAGATAGACCCATGCTTCGACGTGTATGACCCCCTTGCCGCGCACCTCCCACCGATTTTTCACAGTTGGCACCGCACTGCCGGTCCCCTGCATGTCGGTATGAATATGACCCCCCTTGGCGTGTCGGGGGTAGAGAAAATACGCGGGTGTGAGCCCCCGCGTCTTTGCCCTAGACGCAGGGTCCCCCGCTTTTCGGCCGCCCTGACACTTGCGACCGGCGTAACAATCCCCGAGCGGGGCGCATCGTGGACACCCCCCTTGAAAACACGCCTCTGATGCCCGTCAAATCCCGGAGAACCGCGCCCCGTCTAGCTTCGCGGTTGACGCAGGCGGTCACCGCCTGTCCGCTCACTGCAAAACGAGTTGGAGAGTTGGAGATAAACGCCTGAATCGGCCGCAAAGCCTTGTGGGGTAAGGCTTCGTGTGTCTCCAAACGATTTGGAGAACGCTGGAGATACTGGAGATAAACCAGCCCGGATTGTTACGGCTGCTGCAAGATTCGCGGCAACCGCCCGCCCAGTTCCGTCTGGGGCGTATCGCCCAAAGTGACTTTGCCGCGCGGGCCAAAAATGCCGCGCAAAGGGACGCCCGCCACCGCCCTCCCGGACGGCGGCGGATCTCAGATTTCGAGTGAGAAGATGGACGGCAGGACGCGATAGACCATGAGTCTCTTTGTCATGCCGGGGATATGCTCTTGCCGATACGGACGCCCGTCGCTGCGCGGCATCAGCACGCCACGCTTCATCAAAGCTTTCTCGACGATCCTATGATCGTAGCCGGCGCATACTTCCTTGCGAAACACGGTTGACTCGATCAGGTATTCCGTCTCGACACTCTCCGCATCTTCGGCGCTCATCTTGTCGCCGAACTCCGCGTAATACGCTTGATCCGACTCAATGGCGATGCTGCTCTTGTCGTGCTTCACCAGTCGTTTCCAGCCCGCACGGTGCGGCGCGTTCGGCCGATGGTCGTCCTGTGCCCGGTTCATCCACACGAAACGGTTGTCGCCGTGTGCGACGAGGAAGTGCAGCACCTGTCGCACCGCATCCGCTTCGTCCGAATTGCCGGTGCCACCGCGCAGTTCGAGCCAGCCTTCGAAGCATTGACGCGCGGCCTCGACTGCTTCGCCCTGCGGCCAGCCGGTCAGCCCGTGCGCCGTCGCCAGCTCGCCGGCCACCGCGACGAGGCAGAACCGCTTGGCGACGCGCGCGACCTGCGAATGCGAGCCGTCCGGCACCCATTGCCCGACCAGCTCATCGACGCGCTGGCGAAGATGCTCGGCCAGCTCGCCGGCCTGCGATGACGCCCACTCGATGAACGCGGGGCCGGCCGTGCCGTAGTGCATGCCGGCCTGCCGCTCTAGATGCTCGATCAGCGCGGCCGGCGTCGGGAAGCCGTGCAGCTTTTCCACGACACCCATTTCGCCCACCTCGGCCGGGATCGCGGGCAAGCGCACCTCGATACCGCCTTTCATGGGCTTGTTGCCCTCGGCCATCAATGCGGACACGCTCTTTTCGCCGTTCGACAGGAACAGCAGCCGCCACGTGAGCACGGGCTTGGCCGAGCCGCTACGCGACGCGCGGGCCTTGCCCGACTCGTTCGCGAGCATGTAAATCACATCGCCGACCAAGCGCGGCTCAACCTGCCCGATTTCGTCGAGGATCAGCAGCGCGTCGCTATGCTGCGTGGCCACGGCTTCGAGCGCGTTGTCGGTCGCCTTCCAGCTCCGCACGTAGTCCGGCGAGCCGAACACGGACGCGGCGATGACGCCGCCCGTCGACTTGCCCTTGGACGTCGTGCCGAGCAGGTGGAAGCCGCCTGACTGGAGTCCGGAGAAGTGCAGCAACGGACCAGCGAAGGCGGTAGCGACGCAAAACAGCAGGCGGCTATTGCCGACGCAGTAGGCGGCAACCTCGCGTCGCCAGTCGTCCAGCGTGCCGCGCTCCTTGAACTGGCTCTGAATCGGCGTATCGGCCTGATAGATCAGCGCCTCTTTGCCGGTACCGATCACGCGATCGGGCAGCACGAACGCGCCGTGATGCCAGCCGACGCGAGGCACGCAGCGCACGCGCTCGTCCGGCTGCGCCATCTGCACATAGTTCGCGATCTGCGTGCGGGCAATCTGCGTCACACCAAGCTTCACGCCCATATCGAGCAGCATGCGCCGCAGCTCCGTGCCATCGCCGGCAAAGAGGCCGGCCGGCACCGCCCACCGCTTCAGGATGCCGTCGCGATCCGTGAATTCGAGCAGGTAGCCCCACTCGCTATTCATCTCGTTTCGCGTCTCCGCAATCACGTCGATTCGCGTGCTGACCCAATGCGGCGGCAGCGGGTCGCCCTGATTGTTGAAGCCGTGAAACCACACGCCCTTGTCGTCGACGACGAACCGTGACTTGCCGTCCTGCGCGCGGGCCGTTTTCGGGCGCTTGGCGGGCTTCATGGCGAGCGGTGAAGCCTTGCCCTTGCCGGCATCCGCCGAACCGGCCGGCGCGAGCGCAGCGCGGACGGCAGCGGCCACCGCATCCGGGCCGATGTGCACAGCCAGGTCGTTGAAGTCCGTGCCGGCCGCCGGGCGGTTCGGACCGAAGTCGGGCACGGCCACGATGCCGGCGACCGCCTCGGCCGCCGCGCGGGCCTTCGTCACGCCCGGATTGCCCTTCGTCGTGTGATCGTCATCGGCGCACACGACGATGCGTGCGTCCGGATACTGGCCGCGCAGCGTCGTCGCCACGGCGTGCAGGTTGCCGGCGTCGAAAGCGACGGCGGCCGGATAGCCCGTCGCGGCCGCGAGCGTCGCGCATGTGGCGTAACCCTCGCCAATCAGCAGCGTAGATGACACCGGCCCGCCGATCAGCGAGAAGCAGCCCGCCTTGCGGCCGTTCGGCAGATAGCGTTTCTGGCCGTCCGTGAGGACGAACTCTAGCGTCCACAGCTTGCCGTCCGCGTCACGGGCCGGAATGACGAGCGCGCCGTCGCAAGCGGCCGTGCCGATACACAAGCCGCCACGATAGACGCGCAGCGCGTCAACCGGAATTGACTTGCGAACGAGATACGGATGATCGGCCGGCGCAGGCTCGGCCGCCGACCAGATCGATTCAGCGAGCGCAGACGCGGCTTGCTGTTTCTCGATCTGCTCGGCCAGCTCGGCCGCCTCGCGGGCCGCGCGCTCGGCTTTCTGCCGCTCGCGCTCTGCTGGATCGACGGGTTTGGCTCGATGCGCGCGCGGATCGAAGCCGCCTTGTTTGGCGACGTGGAACAGCGTCTTGATGGTGATCTTGCCGCCCTTGAACGACTTCCACACATCGCGCGTGTCTTTGGCGTTGTAGTTTTGCGCGCCTTGGCTCCATTCGTTCCAGAGGGCGAAGCCCTCTTCGCCGAACTCGGCCTTGAGCGCCATCCCGACCTGACTCCACGTATCGCGGTCGTCGGGTGCGATATATCCGAGCGCAACTCTCGCCCGCTCGAATTCGGACATAGGTGCGTGACTCATAGGTTCCCACTGGACGCGCGCCGGCCGACTCTCCGATTAGTAGTCCATATCGGGCAAGCAGCGATCCGACGCGCGAAGAATTGAATGATGCGACGATGGCTCGCGCGGGAGCGTTAGCCGGCCGCGCGAGGCACCGACAGAACCGCCCCGCCGGCCGTGACGTCGTTGCTGTAGACGTAGCGGCCGAGCCGCGACTCGCCAAGGGCGTCGTTGGCGGCCTCCAGTGCCGCACCGATCGACGGCAGGGACGCGCGGAACAGGCTCAACACCAGCCAGTAGTCGTCGTCGGACATGGCTTTGTGCGCCGCCCATTGCAGGCTGTCCAGCAGCTCCATCGCGTCACTGATCCGCGTGCCGATGCGATTGCCGTCCGGCCGGTTCACTTCGGCCACGAAGTGCGACGCGAGCGGTTGCATGGTTCTCTTGTTCGTCTTTGCCATGGTTCCCCTCAGTGCGTCGTGCGCGGTTCGCGCGTAACGAGGCCGAGCGCGGCGAACAGGTGCTGTTGCACGCGCCCCATCAGGCCGGCCGCGAATGCTTGCCGGCTAACTGCGACGCGGTGCGCGTCGACCTCGCCCGCCTCCTGCATGGCCGTCTCCAGCCCGCGCATGAACGCAGCGGCCTGATGTGCCGCATAGTCGTGCAGGCGCACGTTACCCTTCAGGTCGAGCCATGCATCGGCACAGATCGCCCCCAGGTCGACCGCGAATTGCAGTTCGATTGGTGCGCCCGTATCGAGCGGCGGTGCATTGTCGAATCCGTCGACAACGGCGGTGCGGATGCGTTGCTCAGACATGGTTCACCTCCGGCTTCGACAGGCGACGCATGCTGGCCGAGTACTGGCTCGCCACGTCGCGGCCCATTTCGACCAGCGAACGCTCGTAGGTGAACTCGTCAAGATGCTGACGAATGGCGTCGAACAAGGCTTCGAGATTGGCGAACTGATCGGCCGCGCATGCGGCGATCATGGAGGCTTCTTGCAACAAACCCTGATTAGCCATGCCGCGCCTCTGCACGGACGAGCGCCGCGATGGCGGCCAGTGCTGCGCCGGTTGCGTCGAGTGCGGACTGATATGTGTCGGCGGTTGCCGCGTCGCGCAAGGCGCAACGGATGATCGACTGGATGACTTGAGATTGCCCGGTATGGGCGTGCGTGGACTGGCGCATGGTGCGACCTCTTCGGTTGACGTTGAGGCCCGCATCCCGGTTCCAAACGGGGGTGGGCGGGCACATTGGCAGGGTTGGAACACCGGCAACCGAAGAAACCGGCACGGCCAAAGCCGTCCCTACCAAGGCCCGCCCATAGAAAAAGGCGCGCGAAGGCGGTACGCACAAAAAAGCCGCTCTGCGCGGCTGTGCGCTTCGATTGATCGGGGTTCCACGCCCGGACGCTGCTGTTTCAGCGACGCACACAGGATACCGCGCGATGCCGGACGACGCAAATCGCGACATCCCTCGCCGCGTATTGCCGAGTGCAAAGTGACTTTGGGCGAGCATCAGGCGGCCTCCCCCTTGAGCACCGCGGTCGCCAGCTTGAGCTGTTCGATATCCAGTTGCGAGCTGCCCTGCGCCAGTGATTGGCCGAGCGCGACGCCGCGCAGCAGCGCGCTGACTTCCAAGCGGCGCGTCACGTCCGTGCACTGTGCATCGATGTCGTCGTAAAGCGCACGATAGGCTTTGCGCAGTTGTCGATACTGCCGACGACGATAGTTCGCTGAATCCTGTTCGGCAGCGGCGATCGCCTGGACGAACTTCTCGCAGGCGGTGCCAAGTTGCTTTGTCGTCAGACGCGGGGCTTCGAGCGCGAGCGTCGAGGCGAGCGTGACGGCGATCGCAACCAGCTTGCCGGCGTCGTCGCCACGATTCCAGAAGCACCCCTCGATGTCGTCGAGGATGCCGGCGAGCTTGCGGAGTCGGGCGTCGTGGCAACGCACGAACGCGGCGTCGCGGGCCGTGACGGCCGCGCCCATCGCGCGACCATACGGGCCGCCGCGACTGATCAGTGGGGCGTGCGTGCTCATACTTGCCCCCGCGTGGACTGACGGGATTCGACCCATTGCTGGACGTCCGTCGCGCGCCAGCCGACGCTACGGCTACCTAACTGGACCGGCGCTGGAAACTTGCCCTCGCGAATCCAGCGATACAGCGTTGTTTTCTTGACGCCGACGGTATCGAGCACGCCGACAAGACGAAGCAGTTTGAAAACCATTTTCCACCTAGAAAACGGCCTGCTCCGAAGGAGGGAACGGCGACAGCACTGTATAAAATCTCAGCACTATCGAAAAATCGTAGGCGATGAAAATCCACGCATGGCGCGCGCAAGGGCTTGACGCGGCGCGCCTGCCCCCTTATTGTTCGCATCGACTACAGTGCTTCACTATCTTCCACAAAGATGTGATAGCTGTGGCGTTCCCTCCACGGAACAGGCTCCCAAGCCAAAAAATCGCCGGGGGTTGTGTTGGTAGCACGCTCCCGGCACCTCTTCTGTCGGCTTGGCGCAGTCTGCTTGAACCAAGCTTTCCCGCGCTTTCTACCCCCAAACGTATAGCCCATAAGGGTCACAGGCGTTCGTCTGAGTGCCGACAAGGGCGTAATTATATCGAAAGGGGTGCGCCCCTAAAAGCACTCTTTCGGTGCGGCTGCCCAGGCGCTACCGGATCATCGTGACCCATTTGTCCCGTTAAGTTCGTTGAGGTGCCGTGCGGTATTGGACGGGGATTCAGCTTTTCCGTTGTCGATGGCATCCGAAATCGAACAAACCCGCCAGTCGCATCACTCAGCCGTCGTTAGCCGTTTTCAACATCCCTGACAATTTTCGCCGTGGGCCTTCGAGGGGCTTTGTGGTATACGTCTGAGCTTATCGCGGCACGTCGGGACGAACACGAGCATTGTCGAATCCCGCTTTGCCGGCGCATTCCAGGGCGCACGGGCGGCCCAGCGACACTTCGCGCCCGGATCAAGGGATAAGAACAATGCAGAACACGGCACAAGCCCTGAGAGACCTTGCGCTGGGCCCGCAGCACAACCGGCAAGTGCAAATCAGCTTTCCGGACGATAACGCGCCTTACAGAATCCTGCTGCCGAACGCATTCGATGCGGTCGAAGCGCTATCGAAGGATTTCGCGTACAAGATCGAAATCCTGTCGGATAACGATCATCTTGCGCCGAAGGATTTCATCGGCAAGCGCGTGACGGCCAGCTTGGCACGCGGCGACGGCAGCCACCGATATTTCAACGGCCATATCTTCGCGTTTCGGCACGTTCGCACGGACGGAGGCTGGGTGTTCTATGAGGCGCATGTGGGTCCGTGGCTGCGCTACCTGAAGTTCAGCCAGCACAATCGCCTGTTCCTCGATCAGAACCTGCACGACCAGACAGCGACGGTCTTCCAGGACTACGGCGTGTTGCCCGACTGGGCATGGCAGGTCGGCGAAGACGATCCGCGCATGACGATGGCCTGCCAGTTCGACGAAGACGATCACAATTACCTTCATCGGCGCTGGGAACACGCGGGCTATCTGTACTGGTACGAGCACACGGCCACGTCGCACAAGCTGACCGTCTCCGATCCGACGCGCGCCGCGCCCGCGATTGACGGCAAGGTTCACGAAATTCGCTTCCACAATGGCATGGGTGCAGAGGAATCGGACAGCATTCTGAGCTGGTCTCCGTTCCAGCAGACCACGTCAACGCAGGCGGAACTGTCCCGTTTCGACTTCAAGAGCCCGACGCCGACCCACGTTCAAACGAGCCTGTCGAGCCCGGAAGCCGCGCTGCCGCAGCTTGAATGGAACGAGTACGCCGGCGCATACGGCTATCGGAACATGGAGCATGGCTATCAGGTCGTCAATCGCCGGATGGAGGAAATCGAAGCGACGATCAAGCGCTTCGATGCGAAGGGCAACAATCGCTTCGTGCAGCCGGGGCGCTGGTTCCGACTGACGGACCGTTACGGCTCGGCGCTGAGCCGCGATCAGAGTGACGATGAATACCTGATCGTCTCGGTTCGGCACGTGGCGACCAACAACTATTTGCAGGATACGGGCGTGCTGGCGGAATACCGCAACGAGTTCACGTGCGTACCCAAGGCAACCCCGTGGCGGCCCGGACGTGGCTTCAACAGCGTCGACACGAAGATTCTCGCGCCGCAGACAGCGACTGTCGTCGGCCAGTCAGGCACGAGCATTCACACCGACGAACACGGCCGCGTGCTGGTTCAATTCCACTGGGATCGCGACGGCAAGTATTCGACATGGGTGCGGGTCGCAAGCGGCTGGGCCGGTGGTGGTCAGGGAATGGCAGCGCTGCCCCGTATCGGTTCCGAAGTGATCGTGCAATGGCTCGACGGCAATCCGGACCACCCGATTATCACGGGCCGCGTGATGAACGCGCGCAACGTACCGTCGTGGAAGTTGCCGGACGAGAATGCGCTGATGGGCCTTCGCAGTCGGGAACTGAACGGTGCGGACGGCAATGCGTCGTCCGGCCGCAGCAATCACCTGATTTTCGACGATACGGCGAACGCCATTCAGGCGCAACTTCGGTCCGACCATGCGGCGAGCCAGTTGTCGCTGGGCAAGATCACTCGCATCGAGGATTGGCAGGGGCGCAAGGACGCCCGGGGCGAGGGCTTCGAGCTGCGTACCGACGAGGTTGGCGCGATCCGCACCGGCAAGGGCATGGTGATTAGCACCGAGGTGCGTCCCGCCGCGCAAGGGCACCTCTCTGACGTTGGCGAACCGGTATCGCGCCTGACCAAAGCGCAAACGTTACATGCGCAATCGGCAAAGCTCGCGCAGCACTATCAGGCGCAGGACAACGGAGCGGACCAGACACCGATCGCCGACGCGCTGAAATCGCAGGTGGATGGTATCCAGGGCGCGGGTGCGACGGGCAGCAGTGACAAGGGCGACTTCCCTGAACTCAATGAAGCGCATCTGCTATTGGCTGGCGCGGCCGGCATCGCCGTCACGACGCCCGCGACGGCGCACGTCACGGGCGGGCAGCACGTAGCGGTCACGGCCGGCGAAAGCGTGTCGGTCGCGACGGGCAAATCGTTCTTCGCCAGCGTATCGGACAAGTTCTCGCTGTTCGTGCACAAGATGGGCATGAAGCTAATTGCGGCGAGCGGCAAGGTGCAGGTGCATGCGGAAAACGACGAGCTGGAGCTGCTCGCGAAGAAGGTCCTGTCGATCATCAGCACGACGGACTGGATCAACATCACCGCGAAGCAGGGCATTCGCTTGACGGCCGGTAATAGCCAGCTCGAAGTGAGCGCGAAAGGTATCGTGGGTTACACGCCCGGCGAGAACAAGATTCATGCGGGCAGCCACGATACGGTGGGGCCGCAGAGCATGCCGGCGCAGTTCCCCGGATCGGACTTGTGCTCGCAATTGGCTGACGGTGCCGCACAAACCGGCCAAGCGTCGATCGCGCTCGCCTGATGGATGACCAAATGAAAACACCCGCGCCTCCGATGCAGGCTGTCCCCGATCATCAGGAATTGATGACGACCGGATTCCTGCTGGTGGAACCTGCGACGCTCGCGCACGTGCCTGATCTAGCCGCGCTCGACATGCGTGCCTGCACGCCACGCGCGCTGGCCCATCGCGAAGAACTGATGCCACGGTTGATCGACCTCGCCGCGCTCGATCTGGAGGGGCGACGGATTGCGACCGAACGATGGCAAGAGGAACCGGAGGTTGAACGACCGCCCGCAATTTGCGCGTGGATCAACAGCGCCGTGGATGTCGATGCGCTCGCCGAACACATCGCGCGGTATCTGGTCGGTCCCGGCGAGGACGGGCAGCCAGTGTTCTGGCGGTACTACGATCCGCGTGTCTTGAGCCTCACGCTGGCGGTGTTCGATCCGACCCAGCGGCTGGCCCTCTTGGGACCCGTCCACGAATGGTGCTTCGCTTGGGCCGGCCATCGCTGGCGCAGCGCCGGCCTAGGTGCCGAAATTGTGCCGTCGGACGATCAATCGTCGGGCTGGCCGCGCCTTGACCAGTGGCCACGCATCAACCGCAGCGAGATCGCCGACCAGATTCGCCGCCGGCTGCCGCTACTGTCGGTCGATCAGGCAGCGCAGTTGCCGGCTGCGCTCGATGGGGTCTTGTGCTCGGCGGGCGGACAGGACGCGATGACCACCGATGCGCTCGTCGAGGATGCGGTTCAACGTATGCGGCACGCTTTCGCGACCGAATAAAGACTGTCACTTCATACCATGAAATTCCGAGGATCAACCCATGCCGACCACTAAAGGCTGTCCGCTTTGCGATCGCCAGTCGCTGCTGATCTATCCCGTCCGATACGCGATCGCGTGCCCACGTGGCGCATCCAAAGCGCCGGCCCTGTCCGGCAATTTTCGGATCGACGGGCGCGCCCCTCAGGCCGTTGCCACCGCCAAGTACACGCTGCGCGCATTGCGTCCTGGCTATCTGTACACGTACGATGAGAAGCGGAAGAAGCTGGCCGCCTATATGGTTCTTGACGATGGGATCATGTGGAATTTCCCGCCGGACGTGACGCCGCCACCGGGCGACGCGGAGAACGCGCTTACCCAAGGCTGCGCGATGAACGGAGACTTGGCTTTCGAATCGTTTGGCCGTTGTGTGAGCGTCGAACACACGCCCGGCAGTGACGAAGCGACCAACCTCTGGATTGGCTGGTCGAATGTGCGATGGACCAAGGACCTCGCACACAACAAAATCAATGACGCCGCTTGGCGCAAGCAGCATATGCAGTGCATCAACGTTCCCGCGATGCTGGCCGGGGGCGCGACCGATACGGGCGAATTTCAAGCCACCCAGAGCAAGATCGCGCATTTCGCGATGGACGCTCAGGCGATGAAGGCTGCGTTTGGCTTTAGCAACCGCGCGCCCAAGGACGAGATTCGCCTACGTCAGCGGAACGTCGCCAAACGAATCGGTGATGCGATGGCCGAGTCGCCCAACAAGAAAGGCTTTGTGGTCGCGGTCAACGACCCTGTCGGCCTCACTAACGATCTTGCGGAACTGACGGTTCCCAACCTGAACAACGGTTTCGACGAACAGGTGTATTGGAAGTGGACATCGGCGCAACTGCTCGAACGTGCTGAAGCGGGAATCCGAGCGAATGCGAAGACCGTGACCGGACTGACCTATGGAACATCGAAAACCATCGCGGACGCCAATGCGGTCAATATGAAGGTCGGCGCACCAATCGCGCCGGATGCGATCGGGTTTTTCCACGTGATGCGCTCCTGGATTAGGACGGGAAGTTTTGAACAGGCGGTCAAGGAGGAAGAGCGCAAGACAGAGAACGTCCCCGCAACACAGGAAGAGGCAGCGAATGAGGCGTGGGAGGAAGCAGCGTTCAAGGTCGGTCCCGATGGAAAACGAACCAGCGTGCTCGATGAGGATGCGGTGAAACACTTCCCGCAGGAGTATCAGCGAGCGCTCGAAGCCTTCAAGCCGAAGTGGCAGCCGCTAGTGCAAGCGCATGCGGATTGGCTCAAGTCGCAATTACTCGCCGAATGGATGGCTGGTGTTCACGATTCGCAGGATCTCCGAAGCGGCTATGCGTACAGTGAGTCGTGTGCACAGGTGATCGGCTCGGCAGTCGGTACTGAGCCCTGCAAGAAAGCTCTCGACGACTGGCTGAACGGTCAGGCGTCGAACATCCGCAATCTGTACGCGCGCGCCCTGATGTTCAATCAGGACACGCTGATGAAAGCGGCGGATGCACAGGTGCACGGTTCTGATATCCAGTACGAGAACTTCCTGAACCTCTACAAGGAAGCGTTCAAGAAGATCGAAAATCTTGGCAACGCAGCCAACCTGCGCGATCGGCTCATCGTGACGACAGCCAATCAGATCGTTGGCGTACTCACGAAGGCCACACGCGGTGCCGCGCTCGGCTTCGTGACCATTCGTTTGGCGATACAGTCTGGTGTTCGACTCAAACCGTCACAAGTCAGCAAGCTTGCCATTCGCGACTGGGCTTTACAGCAAGCCAGGGAGTTGGGTGTCAAACTGGACGGCAACCGGACCGAACAGCGTGCATCGGCAACCCAAGTCGGGAAACAGGTCCTGAGGACGGCACCACCAAGTGATCCGAATGTCGTCGCGTACGAGATGGACGTCGACGCGCTGGTTCGGGACGGGAAACTAGAGGCTAGCGCGATCAAGGCCGTCAGGGTTCCTGGCGTGGATACCGCCAAGAAGTGGCTCGGCTCGGCCCGGGAGTTCAATCTCGGCGTCGTGACGGTGATATTCCAGATGGCGACGCTCACCTTCGCGGCGAAAGATTGGGCGGGCAGCGATCAGTTTAGTCAAGGCGAAACCGGTCTGAAGGCGGTCGGCGCTGTCGTTTCGATCGTCGGGACCGTCATTGAAACCGCGTCGGAAACCGTGGCGAAAGCGCCGGCTCATCCGCTATCGGCGTTCATCATGAAGCAGTGGGCCGGTGCAAGCGAATGGGCCGAAGTCGGAGCGAAGGTCGGCCGCGGCCTTGGTGCGCTCGCAGGTATCGTGCTAGCCGGATATGACATCTTCAAGAACATGCCAGAGTCATATGCCAATAAAGAATATGGTCTGACTACTCTCTACGCTTTCAGCGGAGTTCTAGGCGTGTACGTTGCGGTTGCTGCATTCTTCAGCCTGCCCCTGTTCTGGCCTGCCTTGGTCCTATCCATCTTAGTGGGTATTGCGATCGCGCTTTTCAAAGCGTCGGCGCTCAAAGACTGGGTATCACGCTGCAAGTTCAGCAAGGGGGAACACTACGATTCGCTTGAGGCGGAACTCAAGGCATTTAACTCGGCGGCGGGAGGCTGACACGTGGACGAGCGCGTCATGAAAAAATGCATCGGCAAACCAGTACCGGAGTGGGATCTGGCGCATCGCCTGCCGATCAATCGAGCTGTCGGTCCAGACGTTCAGGATTTCGGGGCAACGTTCAGCGTCAATTCAACCTACATGGACGTAATCGAGCCGTCCTTTCTCGAACGACAGTGGTTCATTACCGGCGCTGTAGTGGCCTTTTTGGGTATTGGAATTGGTCCATATATCTATCTCGTAACGCACGCCGATCCAGCTCCTGCGTTTTGGATGTTTGTATTTAATTGCGTAGCGATTATCCCAATAGCCCTTTTCGGCACAATAGTATGGAAACTCGGGCGCGGCCTGTTCTTTGGATTGCGCTATCGCCCGATCCGCTTTCATCGTGACACCCGCAAGCTGTTTGCGATTCGTGCTCGCCGCTTCTTTGCCAAGTCCGGCGAGGGTGATGTCGTTTGGGAAGCACCGTGGACTGACGATTCGATCTTTTGTTTGCACCGCGAGGACACGTCCTTCGGCACGATCTTCCACATTCGGCACTATACGGTCGACGACCACGGCAATGTCATCCGTGTTTTCTCGATCGGTCGGGAATGGACCGGCAAGCGGCAGGTAGAAATGGCACTCGCGCAGTGGAACTACTGGCGCGCATATATGAACGACGGCCCGAACGGCTTGCCCAAGCCGATGCTGTTTCACACGCAGCATGAGACGCCGCGTGAATCGTTCCTGTTTTCGTTGTATAGCTTTGGGATGCGTGCGCCGGTCTTCATTCGTCTGTTGATGATGCCGCTGATTCTGGTTTTCACCGTCATGCGAATCCTTGCGAATGCAACGTGCCGCGATCCCGTCTGGCCTGCCGCGATCGAGCAAATCTCTGCGATCGCTCCCGACGATCCTTACGCGGAACCCCGCTCCGGAACGCCTGTCGGATGGGGCGATACCGTGCTGGCCCAACAGCGCGGCGAGTACCCGAATGATCCGAAAGCACGGGTCGAAGACTGGGTGGGAGAACCCGATGGCAGAATGTGTGCAGCAGCTTGGCTCGAGAATCCTGGTGCCAACATGATGCATGCGGCGGCCCGTAGCTAACGGTAATTGATGACGAGGGTTTCCGGCATGACAGAAAGGCGAATCGTAGCGACGCTAGCCACCGCGCTTGCGTTGTTCGTCGGATGCACGCCAAATGCGTCCGCAAAATACGATGCTGCGGAAAAAGCGGTTCGGGTAGCACTGTCCGATGACCAGGACATCGAGTTTTTCGACTTATACGAAAGCACTCCCGATTTGCATGGAATAAGTCAAACGCCGAACTACAAGCGCACGTTCATTTGTGGATACGCTACCTACAAAAAACAGGATGGCAAACCAGTTCGAGTGCGCTTTATCTATGTGGCCCATTCGGATGATCCGTCTCTCGCCGACTATGGCCCACTCAACCTGGAGAAGCCTGAGTTGAATTACGGCATTCGTGATGAAAGCAGTGGAGGCAGGTACGCGACGGCGTTCGAATTCTCCGGATGGAATCGAGTTTGCACCAATGCTCAGCATCCGAAAACTTTTAGCGGAGTCGCTCCGAAGAGCGACGGTTGACCTGGATGCAGGACCGATCAGGTCTCGCTTGTTCAACAGCATGACAATGCAAACGATGCGGAAAGGATGATGAAGGATGAAAACGGACGAGGCGTGATCCGCTTGCACGACAAGACGACCCACGGCGGCGAAGTGATCACCGCAAGCGACGATTTGACGGCGCTGGGTGTACCGGTTGCGCTGAAGGATCACCTGACATGGTGCCCAAAGTGTGGCGGGCAGTTCAGGATCATTCCGCAAGACAGTACCCGCAACCATCACGGCACGCCGGTCGCCTTTCACGACGATCTGACGGAGTGTGGGGCGCGGCTGATTTCGTCGCTTAAATAGAGGTATCGCGCATGAGCGGTTCGGTAGGTCGGGTGGAGAAAGTAACTTTGCCGGGGGCGTCGTCCCGCCCCCCCGTCTTGATATCCGAGGCCCAGCGTCAAGCGCTGCGCGCCGATATTCGCCAGCGGCTCGTGACCGCGCTGATGCGCTCGGGCGATGCCGTTACCGATCCGAAGCTCGCTCGCCTGCCTGGACCGGTTCGCTATCGGGTTACGGGTGCGCTCGCCGCGTGGGACGCGCTGCGGGCCGCAACAGACCGAGTGGCGTCGCCGACGCTCACCGAGATGCTGCGCTCGCACGGTATCCTGCGACTGACGCGCTATTTCGATCGCTTTACGCGGGACCTCTTGCCGCACGGCGCTGACGGCCGCCCGCCCGACATACTCACCGGGGTCGCTCAATACAGCGCCGTGTGGCTGGCATTCGAGGTACGCAAAGGAGCATTTTACGAGCCGACCCCACCGCTGCACCGCCTGCTCGACGCCGCCTATATCGCGGAGGATGTGCCGATCGGCATGCTCAAAATGCCGACCGATACGCTGTGCATCATTCCCGAACCTACCCGCTGGAAACAGGCCGGCGACATCGAGGCGATCGCGATTTTCAAGAACGACCGGTCGATTGGGTTTGCGACATGGCTAATGGCCGGCGGTCCTGATGACGGCGCGACGATGGATTCGATTACGCTGCCGCTGGAAGACCCCGACAAGACGATCCGTGAATTGGTGGACGACTTGTTCCAGCGGCCTGCGGCTGACGGAATGCCCGATCCGCCTGACGCTCAGCGGTTCTGGCGCGACGCCCTGGACTACGCGATCAAGATGTTGTTGTACCTCAACGCACGTGATGCGCAGGTCGTCCACGATCGCGCTTATTCGAACGCGCCGCGACACTTTCCGGGACTTGGCAAGCGTAAGCGCACGGAACGGCTCGCCGAAATCGAACAGCTCTACGATCGCCACATCGTCGGCCCCGCGATTCTCGACGCCGAGGCGGCCGGATCAGTCCCATCGGACAGTGCGCAGCGCGAAGTAAGTGGCCACTGGCGGCGACCGCACTTCCGGATGCAGCCATACGGCCCACAAGCGGCATTGCGCAAACTTATCTTCGTCGGCCCAACGCTGGTGCGTCCCGACCGACTGGGGCTGTAGCTGAATGGATCACCTGCTGTCGCATTACGAATATGAACTCGGGTTGTTCGCGCGGGCATTGGGCGATTTCGCGATCCGCTATCCGAAGATCGCCGCTCGGCTCGGCATCCAAAGCGGCCGGACCGACGATCCGCATGTGGCGCGTCTGATTCAGACTTTTTCGTTTCTTGCCGCGCACCTCGATTCGAAGCTGGCCGACGACTATCCCGAATTCACCGAAGCGCTGCTTGAGGTTGTCCACCCGCATTATCTGCGCACGGTGCCATCGTGCGCGATTGCCCGATTCGAACCACGGGCGATCGTCGGTCAACTGACAGAGCCGGTCGTCGTGCCGCGTGGCGTGGAGCTGAATGCACGCACGGCCCCGGTGCGATTCCGGTCGGCCTACGACGTGACGATCTCGCCATTGCAAATCCGGTCCGCTCGGTATGCACCGACGACGCTGGCACCGTCGGCCGTGAGATTGCCAGCCGACGCAACTGGCGTGCTGTCGATCAGTTTCACGTCGGCTGCCGGCCCGTTCACAGCGGCCATCACTGACGGCCCCATACGGGTCTACCTTTCAGGCGAGCGGCCGTTTGTCTCGTCGCTGCTGGATGCTTTGCTTCTGCGCGCGGCCGCCGCGTATGTTGAGGTTGATCAATGTGGGCGCTGGCGGGCCATATCGAAGGTGCCGTTTGAGCCGGTCGGTTTCGCCGATGACGATCGCTTGCTACCGGGCAGCAGAACCACCAGCCGCACCGCGACCACCTACCGCTACTTGCTGGAATACTTCGCGTTTCCCGAGTTGTTCGATTTCGTCGATCTCGACATCGGCCGTGTGCGGCGGGCAGCAAGCGCCCCTGAAGCTCGGGAACTGACCTTGCATGTCGTATTGCGCGATACGCCGGCCGATTCGATCGCTGCGCTGGCGCTCGCGTCACTTGACGCAACGGCGTTCAAGCTGTTTTGCACGCCGGTCGTGAATCTCTTCTCTCAACCGGCCCAGCCCATTGTGTTGAAGGGGCGGGATGCCTATTCGGTTCAGCCCATGCGACTGGCGAAACATTCGCCGCTCGGCGTGTATTCGGTCGACGCGGTCTATCTGGGCGAGCTGTCCAAGAAGAAGGACAAAGACGAGGACGTGTCGCTCGACAGCGATCGGCCTAGAACCTTGGTGCGACCCTATCAGGCGCTGAGTCACGATCCACGCCCTGATTCGGCGGCGGTCTATTGGGTCGCGTTTCGTGATCGCGACGCGGGATCGCCCAGTCGTCAAATCATGATGCTGTCGCTGGTCGGACTGGACGGACAGTCGGCCCGGCCGAAGCTGCCGCAAATCGATGTGGTGACGACGGTGACCAATCGCGACCTGCCGGCACGCTTGTCGATCGGCAATTCGGTGGGCGATTTGCTGCTCGAAAGCAAGGCGCTGGATTGCCCGATTCAGTTGATCACTCGACCGACATTGACGGCCGAGCTGCCGCGCGGCAACGGCGCGTTGTGGCGCGTGCTGTCGACGTTGTCGCCGCATCCGCTGGATCTGACGCGCGACGGCATGTCGGGTCTGAAAGCATTCCTGCGGCTCCACGCGGTGCGGACGACGCCGCTCGTGCAGCGCTGGATCGACGCGATCACCGATCTGGACTACAAGCCGGCGATCAAATGGATGTCGCTGGATAATCAGTTCCCGTCGTTCGTGCGCGGCATCGAAATCATGTTGTCGCTTGACGAGACCGCGCTGCGCGAAGTTAGCCTGGTCGTGTTCACGAAACTGCTCGAACGGTTCTTCGCACCGTACGGGCCGACGAACAGTTATGTTCAACTGGTGGTCCGTTCGGCGCAGACCGGCCAGGAACTGACGCGAGGCGCGGCCACGCCCGGCACGCAGCCGCTGATCTGATCGCGAGCCGGTCTCATCGCAATCGGATAAAGGTGTGAAGTGGAGACGGCATCAAATTGCGATCGCCCCACCTTGCGTTAAAGATGTATCACATTCAGTGCCGCGTCGAACGGTTTGCCTCGCCGCCATACCGGGCCAGCCAGTATCGCGAAGCCGTCAAGCGCAGCGCGTCGTGTCGCCGCTGCAAGTCTTCTTCTCCCAGCTCAGTGAGTTCGCGTATCGCTTGCAACACGTAGCGTCGATCCTCGTCGCGCATTTCGACGTGTAGCGCGAAGCGGGCGATGGCACTCAATCTGGAATAGTGTGTCGCGACGTGTTGGAACGACTCCAGCGCGGACTGCACCGCGCTTTCGAGTACAGCGACGTCGCGGGGAAGCATGGGGTCGCGCGCGTGGGGCGCGGTAGGGAATTTGTCATCAGGTGTCACGTTTGGCCCGCCCTCTACTTGGGGTTAAGCCCGCGCCAACACGCGATGAAAATGAGGTGGGCGGGCACGATAACGAGGTTGGCAGACCGGCTTGGAAACCACGCACCGGCAGGCCCCGAAGGGCCTCCCCGCCACGGCCCGCCCGTAAACAGGCGTGCAGAAGCAGACGCACGACCTGCCGAAGCAGGCGTGCGGGTTTCCAATTTAGCAGGCTGCCAAGCCCACACTACCGCTGTTTTGGTAGCGCATTGACTCTAGCATGCCCCCCTGTCGACGTACAGGCCAATTCGTCTGATGAAACAAGGGGCGCGATTGAAGCAAATCAACGCGGGGAGCGCTCGCAGTTATGTACCGGCGGGAGGTTCTGCAGTTACGTCCCCATCCGCTTTGTCGATCGTAGGATCAATGGGATTTGCATGTCCGAAACCGATCCCTTGCGGACAGGGGCATTTTGCCCTGTCCGTAAATAAGGGTTGAAATGTTTTGGACATTGCCTTATATTCGGACACCTATTTCGTACAGATTGAGTGCCCGATATGTCCCGAACCTTTGCCTATGCCCGCGTCAGTACGTCCGACCAGACCACCGCGAACCAGTTACGAGAGATCGAGGCGGCCGGCTTCTCGGTCGACAAGCGCCGCGTTGTGTCGGAAAGCATTTCGGGGAGCGTAAGCGCCGATCAGCGGCCGGGGTTTGCGCAGTTGCTCGTCAAGATGGAAGAAGGCGACGTGTTGATCGTGACGAAGCTCGACCGACTCGGCCGCAATGCGATGGACGTGCGGGCCACGGTCGAGGGATTGGCCGAACGCGGTATCCGGGTTCATTGTCTCGCCCTGGGCGGCGTAGATCTGACGAGCGCGGCCGGCCGGATGACGATGCAGGTGTTGAACGCGGTGGCCGAATTCGAGCGGGATCTGTTGATTGAGCGCACGCACGCTGGTATCGCTCGCGCGAAGGCGGATGGCAAGGCGATGGGGCGGCCGTCCGCCCTGTCGGACGAGCAGCGGGCGGACGTGCTGCGCGAGTTGGACGCGGGGGCAAGCGTGGCCGCGCTTGCTCGGCGATTTGGCACGAGCCGCCAGACGATCATGCGGGTACGCGACGCAGTCTAAGCGGCGCGCGCCGTTCAACTCACGCCTTGCTGGAGACCGGCTCGCTGGGTGATGGAGCGCGCAGCTTAAAGGCGCGAGGCGGCGCATGCGCGGTTCCGGGTTGGATATCGGTCCGCATTGCCCAAATGGCAGCACTCAAAAGTGCGTCATGTCTCTCATCTGTATAAGACTGAACCAGACCAAGCAGAGCAGTGTCAGGTTGTCTGGCTCAGTTCGGCCATGAACGGACAGTCGACACCGTGATCGAAACCGTTGACAATTTCCGCAACGGCTCACCACTGGTCGCATCGAGAATCGACCCAACGACTTCAAACAGCCCTCATCTAACAAGCATGCGCAACGCTTCTCCCGTCGTTTTCGTTCACGGCTTCATCGGTACGCTTGACGTCACCGGCTTCGGATTGCCGCATGCGTCTCCCGATCTGCTTGGGTACGGCGAGCACCAAGCAGTTCCGTTCGATTCCATATCCCTACCGGGCCAGGTCGAGTATCTGCGAGCATTCGTGGACGCCCGTTTTGGAAGCAAACCCGTTGACGTGGTTGGTCATTCCGTTGGCGGTGCGATCGCTATGTTGTTCGCTCGGACCTACCCTGAGCACATCCGCAGGATCGTCAATGTCGAAGGAAATTTCACGTTGGGCGATGCGTTCTGGTCCGCATCGGTAGGACGGATGAGCCAGACCGAGGCTGACGCCATGCTGGCAGATTTCCGTGCCGACCCATTAGCCTGGATCAGCAGTTCCGTTACCACACCTGCGCCGCATATCGGCGAGATTGCCGCCCGGTGGCTTGCTCATCAGCCAGCATCCACTCTCCGCGCCATGGGTCAATCCGTCGTCACGACAACGGGAAACGACGACTACCTAAGATTGCTCGAACAGGTATTCGATCGGCATCCGGTGTATTTGCTTTCCGGTGAGCATTCCCGCAAAGGCTGGAACGCACCGGACTGGGCATTGAAGAAATGCGCTGGAGATTACACGATTGCCAACAGCGGCCATCTGATGATGCTCGACAACCACGTCGAATTTTCATCGGCAATCGAGCGATTCTTGGCCTAATAAGTGGTCATCGATGCGCGGCGCGGGCAAAGGCCAACTTCGATCGTTCAACCGTCGGTGCAAACTTTGTCGACAATCGCGTGACGCTTGCGAATGGCGTCGAAGGCCGCTTTCGAGAAAGCCAAGCGCCCGTTCCGGGTCGATCACGGCCCTTGATGAGGTGACGTCCACGAAATCTCAGACCTGATCTGCCTCCGACTTAGAGATCAGGTCTGGACTTGCACATCTCGGTCCCCGCATCACCAATCTTGTCGCGAATATGCCGCGCTTACTCGTGCCAATCACTGACGTGATGCGACGGTTGCAAAGTAACTTTCTAGCGTAACGGCGGCTCGTGGGTGTGGGCGCGCGGGGCGTTCTTTGCGCGCAGCGTTCCAGAAGGCAGGGCAACTCTCAACATCGTCGTGCGGACGCCATAGCTCAGCAGTCTGTCTCCAACTTTATCTCCAAGAAAATGTGTACTTTGGAGATAGACTTGGAGATAACCACAGCCTTACCAGACAAGGCTTACAGGCCGACACAACCGTCTATCTCCAAATCTCCAAATATTTTTGCTTCCAGCGGCACAGCAACGTTCCGCACGGCACGGGCCTTCGACTGATCGAGCCTACGCCGATACGCCTGTTGGTATCTTCTGAACGACCGCGCCCGAACGGCACACGCAGCAGAGCGATATGAATTCTGCGGCTGCCAGAGGCGCGGGGGGCAACTCTGGGGGCAACTCAGTAACACTCCACAAGCAACACCCTTACACTACGGGCATCACATAGAATTATTTCATTCCGGCCCTGGCACCAGAATTTCGCAGCGCCATGCGCTGCACCTGTCGAAACCCGCGCAAGCCCACCGCTTCGCGGGTTTTTTGTTTTTGCCGCGTGCGACGTTCACCGCAACGCATGCCCTCGCCCGGCGGTCCAAGCATCAGGGAACGCAGCACGGAGGCAGGCCATGTCCACGCGCGCCATTTCAAGCCCGATTCGCCGCGGCGTGCTCGCCGCGCTTCTCCTGATCACGCTGGGCGGATGCGACCTGCTGCGCGAGCCGCCCGTGCCCGACTGGCCGGGGCCGCATGCGCCCTATCCGTTCCCGGACAACATTCCGCATCGCACCGAATGACCGGTTCGACCGACCGCGCGCCGTGACGCAAGCCGCGTGTTCAGCCAAGCTCGCAGAACCGCAGAATCGCGTCGGCGACCGCCGCCGGCGCCTCGCGCTGCGGAAAATGCCCTACTCCATCCAGTACCTGCCGCTCATAACGCCCCGTAAAGAACCGTTCGCGCCCGGCCGAGCTGTCCGGATGATTGCAGGTATCCGCGCCGCCGTGCAGCACGAGCGTCGGCACCGACAGCACGGGCGCCGGATTCAGCCGCGCGTTGTCGTCGGCATAGGCCGGCGCACCCGGCGCGAAACCCCAGCGATGCCGGTACGAATGCAGCACGACGTCGATCCAGTCGGGCCCGTCGAACGCGGCGGCGGCCGCATCGAAATCGCCGTCGCGATACCAGCCGGGCGGCGACCACGTGTCCCACATCACGCGAGCAAACGCACGGCGATCGTCGCGCAGCGCCTGCTCGCCGCGCGGCGTCGCCATGAACCAGTGATACCAGTAGTTGCGCGCCTGCTGCAGCGACAGCGCCTGACCGGAATCGTTGGTGCCGTACCCGACCGACAGCATCACGAGATGCGATGCGACGCCGTTGCGCAGCCCGCACGCGTTCGCGACCGCACGGGCGCCCCAGTCGTGCCCGACCAGCACGGGCCGCTCGACGCCGAGCACATCGACGAATTCGAGCAGGTCGCGCCCGAGCGCCGCGAGCTGGCCGCTGCGCGGCACGGATGCGTTGCGAAAGCGTGTCGGCGCAAAGCCGCGCAGCGCGGGCGCGAGTACGCGGTAGCCATGCGCGGCAAGCGCCGCCGCCACGGGCTCCCAGCCGATCGGGCTGTCCGGCCAGCCGTGCAGCAGCACGGCCACGCGTTCGCCGCGCGGGTTCCATTCCAGATAGGCGATATCGAGCGACGCGGTCGTCGCATGCGCATAGGCAGTCATCGTGTTCTCCGTCGGGTCAACTTGAGCAGACGATGGTAGGCCGGCCTTTCATCACGATTCACGGAGTATCATGATTCATTCTGCGAATATTGCGTTGAATTGACCCATGGAACCGCTGACCGATCCCGCGTCGACCTCGCTCGACATCGCGCTGCTGCGCACCTTCCTCGAAGTCGTCGACAGCCGCGGGTTCGCACCGGCCGCGGAGCGCCTCGCGCTGACGCCGTCGGCCGTCAGCGGCCATATCAAGCGGCTCGAACAGGCGGCCGGCACGGTGCTGCTCGCGCGCACGACGCGCCGTATCGCGCTCACGCCGGCCGGCGACACGCTGTACGCATACGCGCGCAACATCGTCGACCTGGAGCGCGAAGTGCGCGCGAGGCTGCGCGGCGCGCCGACGCACGGGCGGCTGCGCGTCGGCGCATCGGAGGATTTCGCGGGTGCGTGGCTGCCGCAGGTGCTGCGCACGTTCCGAGATCGCCACCCGCGTACGGCAATCGAGCTGAAGGTCGGGATCACCGCGTCGCTGCTTCGCGAGCAGGCGCTCGGCCGGCTCGATGTCGTGTTCGGCAAGCAGTGCCGGCAGGTCGACGCGCAGGGCGAACTGCTGTGGGAAGAACCGCTCGTATGGGCATTCGCGTCGGACCGCACGCTCGACGCCGGCGGCGAAGTGCCGCTCGCGCTGTTTCCGGAACCGTGCGTCTATCGTGAAGCCGTCGTATCGGCGCTCGCCGCCGCGCTGCGGCCGTTCCGCGTGCTGTTCGAGAGCGGCAGCATGGCTGGCTGCGTGTCGGCCGCGCTCGCGGGCTTCGCGGTCACCGCGCTGGCGCGCAGCCAGCTACGCGACGGGCTGCGCGCGTGCGGGCCGCAGGACGGCCTGCCCGCGCTGCCGGCCGCGCGCTTCTACGCGTTCGCATCGAAGCCGGACGGCGCCGGCGCGGCTTTGATCGAAGCGGTGCGGGAAACCGGGCGCAACCGGCGGTTCGCGGCGCTGGCCGACTGAAACAGGCGCGGCGGCACACGACGCAAACCGGTCGCCCCGGTCAATCGCCTTCCGCGCCCTTCCCGGCCGCCGCCCCCGTCAACGCATCCGCCATCAGCTCCCCGAACCAATCGACGAACGCATTGAGCCGTCGCGACCGGTGCCGCCGGTGCGGATACACGGCCGACACGTCCATCGGCTCGGCGCGGTGGCCGGGCATCACGTCGACGAGCGCGCCGCTGTCCAGCAGATGCTCGACGTCGAACCGCGGAATCTGGATCAGCCCCATCCCGGCGATGCAGCCGGCGATATAGGTTTCGGCGTTGTTGACGATCACGCGGCTCGGCAGCGTCAGCGTGCGCCGCTCGCCGTCCACGCAGTATTCCCACCCGAGCTCGCGCCCCGTCGTCGGCGACGCATAACCGATCGCCCAGTGCCCGTGCGCGAGCGCATCCGGATGCTCGGGCACGCCGCATTCGCGCAGGTAGTCGGGGCTCGCGCAGTTGATCAGCGTGAACTGCCCGAGCGGCCGCACGACGAGGCTGCTGTCCGCGAGCCGTCCGACGCGGATCGCGCAGTCGACGCCCTCCTGCACGAGATCGATCGAGCGGTCCGTCGAGCCGAGCGACAGTTGCAGCTTCGGGTAGCGGCGAAACAGCGACGGCAGCGCGGGCGCAATCACGCGGCGCGCGATCCGGCTCGGCACGTCGACGTTCAGCCGCCCGACCACGTCGCGATCGCGGCGGCGGAACAGCCGGTCGAGCTCGTCGGCCTCGGCGAGCAGGCGCCGGCCGCGTTCGAGCAGCAGCACGCCGTCGGCGGTCAACTGCACCTGGCGCGTCGTGCGGTGCAAGAGGCGCGTGCCGAGCCCCGCCTCGAGCTGCTGGACGGCCGCCGACACGGTCGCGCGAGGCACATCGAGCGCATGCGCGGCCTTGATGAAGCTGCCCATCTCGGCAACCTGCAGGAAGATTCTGACCTGATCCAGCTTGTCCATCGGCGGGGAACCTGGGTTCGGACGACCGTCGCCGGCAGCCGTCTCGCATCGCGGCAGGGTCCGGCGGCACAGAGAAAACAGGCGCGCGGCCTCGCGGCTGCGCGCCCGCCCATTGTCCACGCAATCGGCACATTGCGGTGCACGGTGCGCCGCGCGCCGGCGGCGGCCGACGCGCCCCGGTATGCGACCGCTTATCCGGTCGGTTACTTGGTCGTATAACCGCCGTTGATCAGGATCGTCTGGCCCGTGATCCACCAGCCGTCGGTCACGAGATGGCGGATGAACGGCACGACGTCCTCGATGTCGGTCAGGCCCGTCTTGCTGAACGGCGACAGCGCGGCCGCCGTCTTGTGATACGCGACCGCATCGGCGCCTTCGGCCGGATAGAAGAACGGCGTGTCCATCGGGCCGGGCCCGACGGCCGTCACCGAGATCCCGCGTGCGCCGTATTCCTTCGACGCCGCGCGCGTGAAGTGCTCGACCGGCGCCTTCGACCCTTCGTATGCCGCATAGAACGGCGTGAACGCACCGAGCAGCGACGTCACGAGCGTGACGAGCTTGCCGTGATCCTCGAGGTGCCGCCCCGCTTCCTTGATGAAGAAGAACGCCGACTTGCTGTTGACCGCGAACATCTCGTCGTACTCGGCTTCGCTGATCTCGGTGAACGGCTTCTTCAGCACCTTGCCGACCGTGTTGATCGCGATGTCGATCTTGCCGAAGCGCCGCTTCGCGTCGTCGAACAGTTTCTCGACCGCGGCGGCCGTCGTCAGGTCGGCCTGGAACGTTGCGGCCTCGGCACCGGCCGCGCGCACCGCGGCGGCCGTCTCCTCGGCCTGCGCCTGCGACGCCGCGCTGTTGTAGTGAATCGCCACGGCCTTCGCGCCGTGGCCCGCCAGGTCCCGCGCGATCAGGCCGCCGAGATTCTTTGCGCCGCCTGCGATCAGGACGACCTTGTCTGCGAGCGTGTGAGTAGCCACGGTCGACTCCTTTCCTCGTTGAACGAAGCTAGGAGTGTAGGCACGCGCGACGCGCCGGTCAGCCGGTCGCGGCTGGATGGATTATCCAGAAAACCGATCCAATCGGAACGTCGCAGCGTGGTCTGCCGCACCGACAACCGAGCCGGAATTCGCTCGCGCGGCGGCGCGTCCGCCGGCGGGCTCAGCGCGCGTACAGCGCCGCGTCGATCTTGCCGAGCAGCCACTGCATGCCGGCCAGATGCTGCTGGTCGTGGCTGCACAGGTAATGAACGAGCCCGCGCACGGTCAGCGAACCGTAGCCGTCGAACTCGCCGACACGCTCGAACTGCTCGGGCGTGAGGCGCGACACGAGGTCCAGCGTCTCGCGCCGCGCTACGCGGATCGCTGCGAGCACGTCGGACGCATAGGCATCGTTGTAGCGGCGTTCGATCGCGAGCGCATCGCCGTCGATCGACACGAGCAGCGGCCGATCTTCCTCGAGCATCCGCCGCAGCCGCACGTGATAACCGTCGATCTCGATGTCGCGAACATGGCAAAGCTGCCCGAGCGGCGAGAAGTGCTCGCTCGGGATCCCGGCCCAGTCGTCGGGCGTCCAGCGCGCGTAGCCGTCGGGCACGGCCGCGAAATGGGCTTCGAGCTGACGGGGGAAATCGGCGAGTGCGTCGAGCGTCGTCGGATTCATGCGGGAAACTCCCTGTCGGATAAGAGCGGCGGCAGCCCTGGCACGGGCCTGCCGCCATCGTTGCGTCACTTCACGCCGAAGCCGTACGCACCTTGCGTGCGGTGGCCGTCGGTCGCGACGGCCACCCATTTCACCGTATAGGCACCCGTGCCGACCGCCGTGAGCGGCACCGTCATCCGCTTGCGGTTCGACGCATCGATGTGCGCTTTGCCGTCCGACACCGTCTTGCCGTCGCCGTCGACGACGACGATCGAGCTGAACGCCGGCTCCAGCGGCTCGGTGAAATCGATCGTGACGGAGGCCGGTGCGGCGGCCAGCACCGCGCCCGCCGCCGGATCGCTCTTCGCGAGATGCGCATGCGCGAATGCGGCCGACGAAACAGTCGCGGCAACGATGACGGCGGCAGCCTTGCGGCCGAACGGGAACGAATCGAAATGCATGGACTTTCCGTGAAGAATGAACAGGCGCCGCACCCCGCGCGGCGTTCCGGCAGCTTACCAGCGCAAGCGTGTTGATGCCGGTCGCACGCTGCTTGATAGAATGCGCCCGCTATGGATCTCGAAAGCATTCTCTACACCCAGGGCTTCGGCTCGCGCCGCCAGTGCCGCGGCCTGATCGAAGCGGGCCGCGTCGCCGTCGCGGGTGCCAGCGCGAACGACCCCGACGCGTCGTTCGACACCGACGGCCTCGTATTCTCGGTCGACGATACGGCCTGGCCGTTCCACGCACGTGCCTATCTGGCGCTCAACAAGCCGGCCGGCTACGAGTGTTCGCGCGATCCACAGCACCATTCAAGCGTGTTCAGCCTGCTGCCCGCGCCGCTCGTCGCGCGCGGCGTGCAGTGCGTCGGCCGTCTCGACCAGGACACGACGGGCTTGCTGCTGCTGTCCGACGACGGCCAGTTCGTGCACGCGTACACGTCGCCGAAGCGCAAGGTGCCGAAGACCTACGTGGCGACCGTGCGCCACCCGCTCGACGATGCGCAACTGCACGCGCTGCGCACCGGTGTGCAGCTCCACGGCGAGCCGAAGCCGATCGCGGCGGTCGCCGCCGACGCGCGCGACACGCACGCGCTCGTGCTGACCGTCCTGGAAGGCAAGTATCACCAGGTGAAACGCATGGTCGCGGCGGCGAGCAACCGCGTCGAGTTGCTGCACCGCGAAAGCATCGGCGGCTTCGCGCTGCCGGACGACCTCGAACCCGGCGCGTGGCGGTGGCTCGATGACGCCGACCTTTCAGCGTTGCGCAATCCCTTGACATCCTCGCCCGCCTAAAGTCGGGCGATTCCTACGGCGTCTGCCTGCCTATGCAGACAGCTCGCTTCAGTGGGTTCCTGCTGCTGGCGATCTTGCTGCATCGCTCACTTCACAGGCGCAACGGGCGTGTTCCGCCCTGAGCACATTGATCGCGCCAACCAAATCGGCGTTTTCCTCGAAGCCACAATCCATGCACTCGAATCGAGCTTGACCCCGCCGGTTGTCCGCCGACACGTGTCCGCAGCAGGGGCAAGTGCGGCTCGTTTTCTGTGGCGGAACCGCGACGAGATGTCCGCCGTTCCACTCCAGCTTGTAATCGAGTTGACGTCGGAACTCGAACCAGCCCTGATCGAGAATGGACTTGTTCAGGCCGGACTTGGCTCGACCGTTCTTTCCCGGTTGCACGGTACTACCCGCCGCCGATTTGGACATATTCCGAACCTGCAAATCCTCGATGCACACCATCGCGTGGTTTTGGCTGATCGTGGTCGTGGCTTTGTGCAAGTAGTCACGGCGGGCGTTGCCGATCCGGGCATGAATACGCTGGACGCGGGTTTTCGCCTTCTTCCAGTTGTTGCTGAATGTCACCTTGCGGCTCACGGCCTGCTGTGCGCGGCGCAATGCTGTCTCATGCCGCCTGAAGCTGTTCAGCGGCACGTAGAACGTTCCATCCGAGAGGGTGGCAAAGCGAACGATGCCCAAGTCGATGCCGATCGCGCCGCCTTTTGGAACAGGTCGTTCGACCACGCGTTCGGTCTGGATGCTCGCATACCACTTGCCGCCGCTGGCCGACACCGTGACTCGCTTCACCTCGCCCAATACGTTTCGGCTATTGCGGTAGCGCAGCCAACCGAGCTTGGGTAGGAAGAGTCGGCTGGTTCGCTGATCGAGCTTGATCTGTTTCGGGTCGGGATAGCGGAAACTGTCTGACTGCCCCTTCTTTTTGAAGCGCGGGAAGCCCGCACGTTTGGCGAAGAAGTTGGCGTACGCACGCTCCAGGTCCTTGAGCGTTTGCTGCAGGGGATGTGTCGGCGCATCCCTGAGCCACGGTGTCTGCTGGCTGTTGCGCCAATCGGTGATCAACCTGCACAGCCCGGCATAGCCGAGTTTCTTTTCGCCGCGTTCGTAGCGCTCCTTCTGCAACGCCAGCGCCTTGTTGAAGACGAACCGGCACGCCCCGGCGAAGCGGCGCATCTGGCGCTGCTGTTCGCCGGTCGGCATCAGTTCATATTTGAAGGCTTGGAGGCGTTGCATGATTCGAGCATATCAGCCAGCGAAAACACGCTGTCAAGTACCCCTGCGGTGCCGCGCTATCCGTCTTTCCACAGCCCTGAAGGTCGAGGCTTACCACGCACCGGGTCAAAACCCTGTAAGGGAAAATCCGCACGACCGTTCGGTGTCCGGCCGCGTCTCGGCCGTACGATCCCCCGCTATACTCAAATCACAAGCTGCACGAGCAGCGATGCAGGGGAGACATCATGACCATCAACCATTCTTTCGAACTGTCGTACGTGACGATCGCGTTCGCGGTCGTCGGTGTCATCGTGATCGGCGGGCTGCTGGCCGCGATGCACCGGAAGCACAAATATCATCCGAACCTGATCGGCGCGCTGATCGGCGCGCTGCTGTGCTTCCTGCTGATCGAGGCGTTACCGGCGCTGACCTGACGCGCTGCCCGGCGCGAGCGTTTGAAGGAAATCGTCTACGGTCGGATAACGCAACGTCACGCACAATTCGGCCTTGAGCCGTGCGTTGGACAGGCGCCGCGACTCGCGCATGAACGACAGCAGCGCCGGTTCGAGCTGGCGTTCGGCGGCCGCGCGGCTGATGCGCGGCGGCCGCGGCAGGCCGAGCGCCTGCGCGACCCGGTCGAAATACTCCCCCATCCGCAGTTCGCTGTCGTCCGACGCGTGCACGGCGCGCGCCGGCCTGCCGCGCTCGGCCGCGCGGCGCAGGATCGCCGCGAGATCGTCCGCGTGGATGTGGTTCGTGTAGACGTCGTCGGCCGGCTCGAGCGCCGGCGTGCCGCGCTCGAGCCGCGCGACCGGCAGACGGTTCGCCGCGTAGATGCCCGGGATGCGCACGATGCGCGCGGACAGCACGCCGCGCACCGTCGCCGCGCGCAGTTGCCGCTCGGCCGACACGCGCCGGAACGCGCGCGGATTCGCAGGATGCAGCGGGTGCGTTTCGTCGATGCGCGCGCCGCCGCAATCGCCGTATACACCCGTCGTGCTCGCGTAGACGAGCCTCGGCGCGCGAAGACCGTCGGGTACAATACGCGCTGCCCGAACGGGCGCGCCGGCCTGCCGGGCAGCGGCGCGCAGCGTTCGGAGCCGGCCGACCGCCGGTGCCGGCGGTGCCGCCGGGCGCCGCGCGGGCACGGTCGTTGCGGCGATCAGCGCACGCGTGCGCCGGTCGTCGCGGCCGTCGGACTGCGGCGGCGCGAGATGCAGGATCGTGCCGGCAAGGCCCGCGAGGCGGCCGAGCGTCGCCCGGCGATCGAGGTCGCCGACGATCGGCGTCGCGCCTGCGGCCCGCAGTTCGTCGCGGCGGGCCGGGTGGCTCGTCAGCGCGAAGAGCCGCAGGTTGCGGCGCGTGTCGCGCCATTGCGCGACGCAGCGCATGCCGACGTCGCCGCAGCCGACGATCAGTGCGCGCGGCCGGCGCAGGATTCGTGTCGCGATCATGTTGGTTGCGAAATCAGTAGCCACCGTTGCGCGACGCGCAACGGGTTTGCATTGTAGCTGCCGTGCTCGACATGCACGGTCCCCACATTTTGTTCTAGTTTGGTTCTATGGCATTCAACGTCACTCTCAAGCAAAGCGGCCGGCAATTCCAGGTCGAGTCGGACGAAACCGTGCTGGCGGCTGCGCTGCGCCAGAACGTCCATCTGCCGTACGGCTGCAAGAACGGCGCGTGCGGCTCCTGCAAGGGCCAGATCGTGTCGGGCCAGATCGAGCAGGGCCCGCATGCCGCGTCCGCGCTGTCCAATGACGAGCGCACGCGCGGCCTCGCGCTGCTGTGCTGCTCGAAGGCGCAGTGCGATCTCGAGATCGACGTGCGCGAAATCGCCGGCGTCGACGGCGTGCAGGTCAAGAAGCTGCCGTGCCGGATCGCCGCGCTCGAGCGCAAGGCCGACGACGTGATGGTCGTAAAGCTGCAGTTGCCCGCCAACGAACGCCTGCAGTACCTCGCGGGCCAGTACGTCGAGTTCATCCTGAAGGACGGCTCGCGCCGCAGCTACTCGATGGCGAACGCGCCGCACGAGGAAGGCCCGATCGAGCTGCACATCCGCCACATGCCGGGCGGCAAGTTCACCGACCACGTGTTCGGCGCGATGAAGGAGCGCGACATCCTGCGCTTCGAAGGCCCGCTCGGCACGTTCTTCCTGCGCGAGGATTCCGACAAGCCGATCGTGCTGCTTGCATCGGGCACGGGCTTCGCGCCGATCAAGGCGATCATCGAGCACGTGAAGCACCGCGGCATCACGCGCCCGATGACGCTCTACTGGGGCGCACGCCGCAAGAAGGACATCTACCTGGGCGAGCTCGCCGAGCAGTGGGCCAGCGAAATCCCGAACTTCAAGTACGTGCCGGTGCTCTCCGAGCCCGACGACGGCGACCAGTGGACGGGCCGCACGGGCTTCGTCCATCGCGCGGTGATCGAGGACCTGCCCGATCTGTCGGGCCATCAGGTGTACGCGTGCGGCGCGCCGGTGATGGTGGAATCCGCGCAGCGCGACTTCACGCAGCACCACGCGCTGCCGGCCGACGAGTTCTACGCGGACTCGTTCACGAGCGCCGCCGATCTCGCGCATCCGGTCTGAGTACCGCACACCCGCGGCCCGCGCCGCGCTGTCACATCCGTGGCATCGCGGCGGTTTACAGTGGGGCGCCGGATGCCTTATGCTTGCGCACATGAACCGCTTCCTGTCCGCTCTCCGACGTCGCCGCTCGCCGCTCCTCCCGGATGCCGCAGGCTCGTCACGGACTCGCGCGTAACCCCCACACTGCTTCACCGGTTACGCACAAGCTGTTCGACCCCACCAGCCACGGCCTTCCGTGGCTTTTTTATTGCCCGTTTCCCTTTCAACGCCCGCTGGAGTCTGCTGCCATGCCCTTGAACGATTACCCGATCGACTCGCTGATGTACATCACGAACCGCCCCGACATCGTGTTTACGCACGGCAAGGGTTCGTGGCTCTACGATCACACGGGCAAGCGCTATCTGGACTTCATCCAGGGCTGGGCCGTCAACAGCCTCGGCCACTGCAACGACGGCGTCGTCGAAGCGCTGAAGTCGCAGGCCGAAAAGCTGCTGAACCCTTCTCCGGCGTTCTACAACGAACCGATGGCGAAGCTCGCGGGCCTGCTCACGCAGCACAGCGTGTTCGACAAGGTGTTCTTCACGAACAGCGGCGCCGAGGCGAACGAAGGCGCGATCAAGCTCGCGCGCAAGTGGGGCCGCAAGTTCCGCAACGGCGCATACGAGATCATCACGTTCGACCACAGCTTCCACGGCCGCACGCTCGCGACGATGTCGGCCAGCGGCAAGCCGGGCTGGGACACGATCTACGCGCCGCAGGTGCCGGGCTTCCCGAAGGCCGAGCTGAACAACATCAACTCGGTCGAGAAGCTGATCACCGACAAGACCGTCGCCGTGATGCTCGAACCGATCCAGGGCGAAGGCGGCGTGATTCCGGCAACGCGCGAGTTCATGCGCGAACTGCGCGCGCTGACGAAGCAGCACAACCTGCTGCTGATCGTCGACGAAGTGCAGAGCGGCTGCGGCCGTGCGGGTACGCTGTTCGCGTACGAGCTCGCCGACATCGAGCCGGACGTCATGACGCTCGGCAAGGGCATCGGCAGCGGCGTGCCGCTCGCGGCGCTGCTGTCGAAGGCCGACGTCGCGGTGTTCGAGGCCGGCGACCAGGGCGGCACGTACAACGGCAACCCGCTGATGACGGCGGCCGGCTATTCGGTGATCTCGCAGCTGGTCGCGCCCGGCTTCCTCGAAGGCGTGCGTGCGCGCGGCGAATACCTGAAGCGCAAGCTGCTCGAGCTGTCGGAGGAGCGCGGCTTCGAAGGCGAACGCGGCGAAGGCCTGCTGCGCGCGCTGCTGCTCGGCAAGGACATCGGCCCGCAGATCGTCGAGAAGGCGCGCGACATGCAGCCCGACGGCCTGCTGCTGAACGCCGCGCGGCCGAACCTGCTGCGCTTCATGCCCGCGCTGAACGTGACGACCGAAGAGATCGACCAGATGATGGCGATGCTGCGGTCGATCCTCGACACGCTCTAAGGAGACCGCCGCGATGGATGTCGCCGCCGATGCTGTCGCTATCCGCCCGTTCGAACGCGCCGACACCGATGCCGTGCTCGCGGTATGGCGCGACGCGTTCCCGCAGTACGACGAAGCCGGCGCGCCGCCGCACCGCGACCCGCTGCGATCGATCGAGCTGAAGCTCGCGACGCAGCCCGAGCTGTTCTTCGTCGCGACCAGCGGTGCGCGCGTCGTCGGCACGTTGATGGCGGGTTTCGACGGACATCGCGGCTGGCTCTACTCGTTCGGCGTCGCCAACGACGCGCGGCGGCTCGGCGTCGGCCGCGCGCTGATCGCGCACGCGGAAAGCGCGCTCGCCGCGCGCGGCTGCCTGAAGATCAACCTGCAGGTGCTGCCCGGCAACGACGATGCGTGCCGCTTTTATGCGGCGCTCGGCTATCGCGTCGAGGAGCGCATCTCGTTCGGCAAGACGCTGCCGGCCGCGTGATGCAGCCGGCGGCGACGGTGGCCTGCTTCAGCGCGTGATCGGCCCCGCGCCCGGCAGCGGATTGCCGAGCGCGTCGGTCGGCACGGCCTGCTGTTCGAACGCCGCGAAATACGCGGCCCACTGCGTATCGCTCACGCGCACGATCAGCGCGCCGTCCTGCCAGACGTCGTTGTGGTCGTTGTGGTCGTCTCCCGCGCGATGCAGGTAGTTCGTGCCCGTCGAACCCTGGTTCATGTGCGTGTCGTGGATCCCGTTGCCTTCCGCATACGTGCGGCCGAACACGACGACGTCGAGGCCCTGCGACTGCGCGGCACTGACGAGCCGCAGCAGCGACGGGATCGGCTCCGGGTTCTCGGTACCGTCCATCACCGCGCTCGCGCGCCACGCGCCCGTCTCGTTCAGGATGTCGCTGCGCAGGTAGTCGAGCGCGGGCAGCGCGCCCTGCCCCGTGAGGTCGGTGTAGCCTTCCGCCGCGGCCGCAAGCGTCTGCGTGACGGGATGGTGGAAATCGTAGACGAGCTTGTAGTTCAGCAAGTCGTCCGCATCGCTGGTGCCGACGTTGATCGCGACATCCCAGTCGCCTCCCGGCAGCGCCAGCGTCAGGTGGATGTGATACTGGATCTCGCTGCCGTGCGGCGAGCCCTTCAGCTTCGCCACCGATGTCACCTTCGCCTTCACGAAACCGTAGTCCAGACTCATGCGTGTTCTCCGTGTGCCGATGGGCCGTCGATGCTACGCGGCCCGTGTGTCGGTTTGCGGGCGACCGGCTGCGGGCGACCGGCTTCGGGCAGCCGACCCTGTCGTTTCCCGCGCCGCGTGCGCAGCGCAACAGTCGAATGGAGTCGCCTCCGCGCGCACAGTTCGACACGAATCGCACGACACGAAAAAAAGGCTGTCACGGCATCCCGTGACAGCCTTTCGAAAGCCCTTGCATGACGCACGCGGCATCTGCCGCCGCGCGTCACCGGGCCCGCTCATTCATCCACTTACTCGCCGAGATACGCTGCGCGCACCTTCGGATCGTCGAGCATCTGCTTCGCGTCGCCTTCCATCGTGACCATGCCCGAATCCATCACGTAGCCACGGTCGGCCGCCTGCAGCGCGAGGCGTGCGTTCTGCTCGACGAGCAGCACCGTGATGCCCTCGCTCGAGATCGTGCGCACCACTTCGAAGATCTTCTCGACCATGATCGGCGACAGCCCCATCGACGGCTCGTCGAGCAGCAGCAGCTTCGGCTTGGAGAGAATCGCCCGCGACATCGCCAGCATCTGCTGCTCGCCGCCCGACAGCGTGCCCGCGAGCTGCGATGCACGCTCCTTCAGGCGCGGGAAGAAGCCGAACATCCGGTCGACGTCCTTCTTGATCTGCTCGGTGTCGTTGCGCAGGTACGCGCCCATCTGCATGTTCTCGACGATCGACATCCGCGCGAAGATCCCGCGGCCTTCCGGCACCATCGCGAGGCCGCGCTTGAGCAGTTCGTGCGCCGGGATGCCCTTGATCGACTTGCCGTCGTACTCGATGTCGCCCGCCGAATACGGCTTCAGACCCGTGATCGCCTTCATCGTCGTGGTCTTGCCGGCGCCGTTCGCGCCGATCAGCGTCACGAGCTCGCCCTGACGGACTTCCATGTCAACGCCCTTGACGGCCTGGATGCCGCCGTAGTTGACCTGCAAGCCCTTGATTTTCAACATTGCCGCTGCCATCAGTGCACCCCTGCGCCGAGATATGCCTCAATCACCTTCGGATTCTTCTGCACGTCCTGCGGCAGACCCTCGGCGATCACCTTGCCGTAATCGAGCACCGTCATCCGGTTGCACAGCCCCATCACGAGCTTCACATCGTGCTCGATCAGGAGAATCGTGCGGCCGTCCGAGCGGATCTTGTCGAGCAGGCGCGTGAGTTCGACCTTCTCGGTCGCGTTCATCCCGGCCGCCGGCTCGTCGAGCGCGAGCAGCTTCGGGTCGGTCGCCAGTGCGCGCGCGATCTCGAGACGGCGCTGGTGGCCGTACGACAGGTTGCGCGACGTGTAGTCCGCGTACTGCAGCACGCCCACGTATTCGAGCAGCTCGATCGCGCGTTCCTTGATCTCGCGCTCTTCCTGGCGTTCGGCCGGCGTCTGGAACACCGCGCCGAGCAGGCCGTGCTTGGTGCGCACGTGGCGGCCCACCATCACGTTCTCGAGGGCCGTCATCCCGCCGAACAGGCGGATGTTCTGGAACGTGCGCGCGATGCCGGCCTTCGCCACCTGGTGCACGGCCGTCGGCGTGTAGTTCTGGCCGTCCAGCTTGAAGTCGCCGGAGTCCGGCGTGTAGAGGCCCGTGATCACGTTGAAGAACGTCGTCTTGCCGGCGCCGTTCGGGCCGATCAGGCCGTAGATCTCGCCTTCCTTGATCTGCAGGCCGACGTCGGACAGCGCCTGCAGGCCGCCGAAGCGTTTGTTCACGCCCTGCACGGACAGTCGGATTTGCTTGTCGCTCATGTGTGTATCCCCTTGTCCGTTCGTTACGCGCGCACCGGCTTCTTGCTGGCGCGCTTCGCCAGTTTCGCGATCTTGTCCTCATGCTTCGGCGCGGGCCACAGGCCTTCCGAGCGGTACAGCATGATGATCACCATCGCGAGGCCGTACAGCGCCTGACGGATCACTTCCGTATCGACGATGTCATGACCGAACAGCGCATGCTGCAGCGGGCTCATCGTCGAGCGCAGGAATTCCGGGAAGATCGCGAGCAGCACCGCACCCAGGATCACGCCCGGGATGTGGCCCATGCCGCCGAGCACCACGCACGCCAGCACGACGATCGATTCCCAGAACGTGAACGACTCGGGCGACACGAAGCCCTGGAACGAGCCGAACATCGCGCCCGACAGGCCACCGAACGATGCGCCCATCGCAAACGCGAGCAGCTTCACGTTGCGGGTGTTGATGCCCATCGCCTTCGCCGCGATCTCGTCCTCGCGGATTGCCGCCCATGCGCGGCCGATACGCGAGTGCTGCAGGCGCGTACACGTCCAGATCACCAGCAGCGAGCACAGCACGAACAGGTAGTAGTACATGTAGACCGACGGCAGCTGGAGGCCGAACAGCGAGTGCGTCTGCGACAGGTTGAAGCCGCCGACATGCACCGGATCGATGCCCGTGATCCCCTTCGGGCCGTTGGTGATGTTCACCGGACGGTCGAGGTTGTTCATGAAGATCCGGACGATTTCACCGAAGCCGAGCGTGACGATCGCCAGGTAGTCGCCGCGCAGTCGCAGCGTCGGCGCGCCGAGCAGGATCCCGAAGGTCGCCGCCAGCGCCATCGCGATCGGCACGATGATCAGGAACGGGATGTGCAGCCCGCCGGGCGCGAGGGCCGCGATCCACTCGAACTGCGAGGTCAGGTGCGGCGAGCTCAGCAGCGCCGCCGTGTACGCGCCCACCGCGTAGAACGCGATGTAGCCGAGGTCGAGCAGGCCGGCGAAGCCGACCACCACGTTCAGGCCGAGCGCGAGCATCACGTACAGCATCGCGAAGTCGAGCACGCGGACCCAGTAGTTGCCGCCGGCCGAGCCGATGATGATCGGCGCGGCGATCACGAACGCAGCGGTCAGGATGCCGATGACGACGGTCTTGGTGGTGTTGCGCTCTTCGACGAGCGACGTCGAGGATTCGATCGGTTGAATGGATGTCATGTTGTTTGCTCCCTTCCGTTACGCGCGATCCGCGACACGTTCGCCCAGCAGGCCCGACGGACGGAACACCAGCACGATGATCAGCACGATGAAGGCGAACACGTCCTGGTAGTTACTGCCGAATACGCCGCCCGTGAGGTTGCCGATGTAGCCCGCACCGAGCTGCTCGATCAGGCCGAGCAGCACGCCGCCGACCATCGCACCGCCGAGGTTGCCGATCCCGCCGAGCACCGCCGCCGTGAACGCCTTCATGCCGGGGATGAAGCCCATGTAGAAGTGCACGTTGCCGTATTCGGACGCGATCATCACGCCGGCCAGCGCGGCGAGCGCGGAGCCGATCATGAACGTCGCGGAAATCACGAAGTTCGGGTTTACGCCCATCAGGCTTGCCGTGTTCGGGCTTTCGGCGATCGCGCGCATCGCGCGGCCGAGCTTGGTCTTGTGCACGAGCAGCAGCAGGCCGCCCATCACGATGAACGCGACCGCAATGATCACGATTTCAGTCACCGAGATCACGGCGCCGGGCGTCGTGTCGGTGGCCTTGATCACGTTGATCGGGTCGGTCGGCAGCAATTGCGGGAACGGCAGCGGGTTGCGCGACCAGATGATCATCGCGGCCGTCTGCAGCAGGATCGACACGCCGATCGCGGTGATCAGCGGCGCGAGGCGCGGCGCACGGCGCAGCGGCCGGTATGCGACACGCTCGATCGTGAAGCCGACGAATGCACAGACGACCGCGGCGATGCCCAGGGCGATCGTCAGCGTGGCGATGTTGCCGAGTCCGGGGAAATGGTTCTGCAGCACGGTGATGGCCGACAACGCGACCATCGCGCCGATCATCAGCACGTCGCCGTGCGCGAAGTTGATGATGCCGAGAATGCCGTACACCATCGTGTAACCCAACGCGATGATGGCGTACACACTGCCGAGCACCAGCCCGTTGAGAACCTGCTGGACGAAAATATCCATTTAAAGCTCCTTGGCCCGTGCTGCCGGAGGACGTTGCGCCCCGCGGGTAAGCGAGGAATCGCGCCTTCTCGGCGACACTGCGGGTACTAGTCGATACCGGTAAGGGTGTGGATCGTCCCGGCGCGCGCCGCCCGGCCTGTACGGCCGGACCTGCCGCCGGAGCGGATACAAAAACGGCACCGCACTGTTCCGGTGCCGTCGTGAGTCCCGTCGCTAAATCGTCACGACGTCGAGGACGGTGTTCGAGGCCTCCTTGAAGTCGTAGGGCAGCATGCCGGGACGGCCATCGTCCGGTTGCCCGGCATCCGTGCCTTTTCCCGTCCGGTGCGAGGCAAGCCTCGCATCCGGACGGATCGGATTCCGTGCCGCGTCGCCTGGCAAGGCATCGCGAAAGCCGCGCCCGACATTCGTCAGGACTGCGTCGGAATCCATCGTACGAACCAGGCCGCGCGCCACGACACCACCGCTCGCGGCGACACGCTGTTTCGTCGAATCGAAATGAAAGGGGGCCGGGGACATCCGCACGCTGCCCGCACCGCCGCATGCGTGCGGCGCCGTAGCCGGCATCCGTCGATCGGCGCACCCGGTCGTTGTCACGCCACGACCGGCGGCTTGCTGCGATGCAACCTGCATGCCCGCTGCCCGACCGTTCGCCAGGCCAAGCGCGTTGATTTCCTCGATCGCCAAACGTGCCCCGTTTTCCTTGTCCTTGCCCAATTGCTGCGCGATGCGGCACACCGATGGTGCCGCACGACCGGTTCCGGCGACGCGCACGCCGCTGGCCGGCGATGCCGCGAACACCGCAGCCTCCCTGCCCGCCCCGTCGTCGCTCTTTTTGCTGCAACCGGCAAGCATTGCAACCGGTGCGGCGACGGACACGGCGTAAGCCAACTTCACATGCATTGAATGGTCTCCCGCGCCTTGCCCAAATCCGATTTCAAAGCCATTCAGGCCTGAAAACGGGCGCATTGTAACTCCATTTATAGGACGCCAATAATCCTGATTCGATGGGGTTTTCCTGCATTGCAACCAATTTTGAGAGACGGTTACGAACGGACGGAGCAACCGGGTTGCACCACGGCCATGAATTATGGTTGCGATTGCAATTTCGACACACAAAAAAAAGCGCGCCGGGAGGCGCGCTTCGGTGTTCCGCGGGTGCGATGCGGCAATCAGGCAGCGGGCGGCAGGTTCAACCCGCGCGGCAGCGGAAACGACACGTTTTCCTCGATGCCGTCGAGCGCGCGAACGTTGCGCACGCCGAGTTCGCGCAGTCGCGCGATCACGGCCTGGGCAAGCACTTCGGGTGCCGACGCGCCGGCCGTCACGCCGATGCGGCGCTTGCCTGCGACCCATGCCGGATCGATCTGGTCGGGCGCATCGACCATGTACGCGTCCACACCGCGCTTCTCGGCCACTTCGCGCAGGCGGCTCGAATTCGAGCTGTTCGGGCTGCCGACAACGATCACGACGTCGCACTGCGGCGCCATGAACTTCACGGCATCCTGGCGATTCTGCGTCGCGTAGCAGATGTCCTGCTTCTTCGGCTCGCGGATCTTCGGATACTTCGTCTTCAGCGCGGCGATGATCTCGGCCGCGTCGTCGACGGACAGCGTCGTCTGCGTGACGAGCGCGATCCGCTCGGGATCGGCGAGCTCGAGCTTCTGCACGTCCTCGACGCTCTCGACGAGATGCATGCCGCGTTCGACCTGCCCCATCGTGCCTTCGACTTCCGGGTGGCCCTTGTGCCCGATCATCACGATGTCGACGCCGTCCTGGCGCATCTTCGCCACCTCGACGTGCACCTTCGTGACGAGCGGGCAGGTTGCGTCGTAAATGCGCAACCCGCGCACGTCGGCCTCGTCGCGCACGGCCTTCGACACGCCGTGCGCGCTGAAGATCACGGTATTGCCGGCCGGCACTTCCTCGAGTTCCTCGACGAAGATCGCGCCTTTCTTCTTCAGATCCTCGACCACGTACTTGTTGTGGACGATTTCGTGACGGACGTAGATCGGCGCACCGTGCATCGCGATCGCGCGCTCGACGATCTCGATCGCGCGGTCGACGCCCGCGCAGAAGCCGCGCGGCTGGGCCAGCAGGATTTCGGCGTCGGCAGCGACGGTCTGCCCGGACAGCGTATCGGTGGTGCTCATGATTACAGGATTCCGATGATTTTCACTTCGAACGTGAGCGCCTGGCCCGCGAGCGGATGATTGAAGTCGAACAGCGCCGAGGTTTCGCCGACTTCCTTCAGCACCCCTGCATACCGGCCGCCGTCCGGCGCATTGAACTCGATCAGCTCGCCCGGCGTGAAATCGTCGCCGACCATCCCGTTCTCGCGCAGCGTCGACAGCGTCACGCGCTGGAGCATGTCGGGATTCCGGGGACCGAACCCCTGTTCGGGCGTTAGCTGAAAAGTCGAGTGGTCGCCAACCCTGAGCCCGAGCAGAATATGTTCCAGCGACGGCGCCAGTTGCCCCGCGCCGAGCAGCAGCGTGGCCGGCTTGTCGGTGAAGGTGTTGACGATGTCGGCGCCGTCGGCCAGCGCCAGCCGGTAATGCAACGTGACGTGGGAACCGGGCTTCACTTCGGATAGATCGATGAGGCTCATGAATTACTCGTTCAGTCGGCGCCCGATACGGCCGAAAGGCCCGGCGCAAAGCCGATATTGTAAGTCACCTGAGCGCGCCAGGCGGAAAGTGCGACGACGTCGCGCAGCCCGCCCGCCGCCAATGGAGTTTCGAGCATGCTGTCATCCTGCCTCACCCTGCCGCCGGTCGAATGCCGCGACGCCGCCGATACGCCGGCCGATCCGCCCTGCCGCGTCCTCCCGCTCCGCCGGCGCAAGCGCCGCCCGGTGGACTGGCGGCCCGAGCTGCCGCGCGAGCGATTGCTGGAGCGCGGGCCGGCCGCGCTGACCGACGACGAATTGATCGCGCTGCTGCTCGGCACCGGCAAGCCCGGGCACGACGTATTCGTCAGCGCCCGCGCCCTCGTCAAGCAGTTCGGAACGTTGCGCGGGCTGCTCGAGGCAACGACCGACGATTTCGAGGCGCACCCCGGCATCGGCCCCGCACGCTCCACGCGGCTGGCCGCGGTCACCGAGATCGCGCGGCGCATGCTGAAGGAGAAGGCGCGCGAGCGGACGCCGATCGATTCGCCCGGCGCGGTCGAGGATTATCTGCGGCTGAAAATCGGCGCGCACCCGCACGAAGTGTTCGTCGCGGTGTACCTCGACGCCCGCCACGGCCTGATCGAGACGGAGGAAATCACGCGCGGCTCGCTGACGCGCATGGCCGTCTACCCGCGCGAGATCGTGCGCCGCGCGATGACGCACAACGCCGCGGCGTTGATCGTCGCGCACAACCATCCGTCGGGCGCGGTACAGCCGAGCGCGGAGGACCGCCGCCTGACCCGCGTGCTGCGCGACGCGCTCGAACTGGTCGACGTGCGGCTGCTCGATCATGTCGTCGTCGGCACCAGCGACACTTTCTCGTTCGCGCGTGCCGGTTGGCTGTAGACTGTGGCGCGGCGGCCCACCCCGGGGCGCCGCAACGGCGAAGCGAAATTAGGTTTGATTTTCCTGAACTTTTTCTGCTAGAATCGCCGTCTGTCTTTTTTCCAACCAGTTCTAGCCATCGAAGGGCCTTGTCTGCAAGGGCTACGGCGTTCTGAGAGTGCGGCCATGGATCACGTGGCGGTGCAATGAGAACCTTCATCGGCGATCGAACCCCGAATTTAGCGTATTAGGAGTGCTCTCATGGCACGCGTATGCCAAGTAACTGGGAAAGCGCCGATGAGCGGCAACAACGTTTCCCACGCCAACAACAAGACGAAGCGCCGCTTCCTCCCGAACCTGCAAAACCGCCGGTTCTGGGTAGAGAGCGAAAACCGCTGGGTGCGCCTGCGCGTTTCGAACGCGGGCCTGCGCCTGATCGACAAGAACGGCATCGATTCCGTGCTCGCTGACCTGCGCGCACGCGGCGAAGCCTAAGCCCAAGGAGCACAATCATGGCAAAAGGCGCACGCGACAAGATCAAGCTCGAGTCGACCGCTGGTACGGGTCATTTCTACACGACCACGAAGAACAAGCGCAACATGCCGGAAAAGATGGCGATCAAGAAGTTCGATCCCGTCGTCCGCAAGCATGTGGAATACAAAGAAACCAAGATCAAGTAATCTCCGGTTTCTGCCAGCCTGACGGCGACCGAAAAGCCCCGCGCATGCGGGGCTTTTTGTTTTGCGCGCACGCTCGGGCCCGACGCGGTATGCTTTCCCCTTTCCGCGGCCATGGCCGCCGGAACGCACAAGATCAAAAGCGTAACGATGGAGATGCAGCATGAAATTCGACGTGGCGATCGTCGGCAGCGGCCTGGCAGGGCTGTCGGTCGCACTCAATCTGGCCAGCACGCGACGTGTCGCGCTGATCGCGAAACGTTCGATGATGGAGGGCGCAAGCGATAACGCGCAGGGCGGCATCGCGGCGGTCCTCGATTCGGCGGACAGCATCGAGAACCACGTCGACGACACGCTGGTCGCCGGTGGCGGCCTGTGCGACGAAGGCGCGACGCGCTACATCGTCGAGCACGGCCGCGAAGCAATCGAATGGCTGATCTCGCAAGGCGTGCCGTTCACGAAGGACGATGCGGCCGAGCTCGGCTTCCACCTGACGCGCGAAGGCGGCCACAGCCACCGCCGGATCATTCACGCGGCCGACGCGACCGGCCATGCGGTGCTCGCGACGCTGTCGGAGCGCGCGCGCCAGCATCCGAACATCACGTTCTTCGAAAATCACCACGCGATCGATCTGATCACGTCGGACCGGCTCGGCCTGCCCGGCCGCCGCTGTCACGGCCTGTATGCGCTCGACGTCGACAACGACCGCACGATCACGATCGAGGCACCGCATACGGTGCTCGCAACGGGCGGCGCCGGCAAGGTCTACCTGTACACGACAAACCCCGACACGGCGACCGGCGACGGCATCGCGATGGCGTGGCGCGCGGGCTGCCGCGTGTCGAACATGGAATTCATCCAGTTCCACCCGACCTGCCTGTTCCATCCGTACGCGAAATCGTTCCTGATTTCGGAAGCCGTGCGCGGCGAAGGCGGCCTGCTGAAGCTGCCCGACGGCACGCGCTTCATGCCCGCGCACGATCCGCGCGCCGAGCTCGCGCCGCGCGACATCGTCGCGCGCGCGATCGACTTCGAGATCAAGAAGCGCGGGATCGACTGCGTATATCTCGACATCAGCCATCAACCGGAAGCGTTCCTGCGCGAACACTTCCCGACGATCCATGCGCGCTGCCTCGAATTCGGCATCGACATCGCGAAACAGCCGATCCCCGTCGTGCCGGCCGCGCACTACACGTGCGGCGGCGTCGTGACCGATCTCGCCGGGCGCACCGATCTCGCGGGCCTGTACGCGGTCGGCGAAACGTCGTACACGGGGCTGCACGGCGCGAACCGGCTCGCGAGCAACTCGCTGCTCGAATGTCTCGTGATCGGCCGCGCGGCGGCCGAAGCGATCGAGGCGGCCGGCTTCGATTCGGAAACGCCGGCCACGCTGCCCGCATGGGACGAAAGCCGCGTGTCGGATGCGGACGAGGAAGTCGTCGTCGCGCACAACTGGGACGAGCTGCGCCGCCTGATGTGGAACTACGTCGGCATCGTGCGCACCGACAAGCGCCTCGAACGCGCGAAGCACCGGCTGTCGCTGCTGCGCGACGAGATCCACGAGTACTACGCGAACTTCCGCGTGACGCGCGACCTGCTCGAATTGCGCAACCTCGTCGACGTAGCGACGCTGATCGTGAAGAGCGCGCAGTCGCGCCGCGAAAGCCGCGGACTGCACTACAGCCGCGACTGGCCGCACACGCTGCCGAAGGCGCTGCCGAGCGTGCTCACGCCGCGCGCGCGTCGCTGAGCGGCACGCCCTTCCCGGCTGCGGCCGCACAGGAAAAAAGCCGTTGGCGTTTGCGTGCCAACGGCTTTTTTGTCTGATCGCGCGACGCCCGGTCAGTCGACGATCCGCATCGAATAGTCCGTCGCGCGCACGTCCTTCGTCAGCGCGCCGATCGAGATGCGATCGACGCCCGTCTCCGCAAACGCGCGCACCGTATCGAAATTGACGCCGCCCGACACTTCGAGCACCGCCCTGCCGGCCGCCACACGCACCGCTTCACGCATCATGTCGAGCGTGAAGTTGTCGAGCAGCACCGACTGAGCGCGATGCGCGAGCGCCGTGTCGAGCTGCGCGAGCGTCTCGACTTCAACCTGCACGGGCACGCCCGAATCGAGCGCGAACGCCGCGTCGAGCGCTTCGCCGACGCCGCCCGCCGCCGCGATGTGGTTCTCCTTGATCAGGATGCCGTCGTACAGCGCGAGACGCTGGTTCTCGCCGCCGCCGACGCGCACCGCGTACTTCTGCGCGAGCCGCAGGCCCGGCAGCGTCTTGCGCGTATCGAGGATCTTCGCGCGCGTGCCTTCGACGCGGTCGACATAACGGCGCGTCGCGGTCGCGACACCCGACAGCAGTTGCAGGAAGTTCAGCCCGTTGCGTTCGGCCGTCAACAGCGCGCGCGCCGGCCCTTCGAGTTCGCAGACGGTCGAATCGGGCGTCATCCGGTCGCCTTCGCGATAGCGCCATTGCACGGTGATCGCCGGATCGACCCGGCCGATCACGGCCTCGAACCACGGCACGCCGCACAGCACCGCTTCCTCGCGCACGATGATGCGCGCGCGGCGATGCCCGCCGCCCGGCACGAGCCGCCCGGTCTGGTCACCGGAGCCGACGTCTTCCGCGATCGCATCGGCAACGTTGCGCGCGATCGCGTCGTCGAATGCCGAGCCGTATTGCTTGCGAACGATGTCGTAAAGCGGGGAGACTGCACCGGTCATGCCGCCCCCACGTTCGCAAACAGTTGCTGGTCGCGCTGCAGATCGCCGCTCGCCTGCACGCGCTTCTTGTGCGCGGCCGCGAAATCGAGCATCCGGTCGATCGGCAAGCGTGCGCGCTCGCCGATCGCGGGATCGACGAAGATCTCGTTGTGACCGCGTTCCAGCACGTCGGCGAGGTTCGCGAGGCCGTTCATCGCCATCCACGGGCAGTGCGCGCAGCTCTTGCAGGTTGCGCTGTTGCCGGCCGTCGGTGCCGCGATGAAGGTCTTGCCGGGCGCCGCGAGCTGCATCTTGTGCAGGATGCCGAGATCGGTCGCGACGATGAAGCGCGTCGCGTCGAACTTGACGGCCGCGTCGATCAGCTGCGTGGTCGAGCCGACGACATCGGCCTGCGCAACGACGTTTTCCGGCGATTCGGGATGGACGAGCACCTTCGCATCCGGATATTCGGCGCGCAGCAGGTCGAGCTCGATGCCCTTGAACTCGTCGTGGACGAGGCACGAACCCTGCCACAGCAGCATGTCCGCGCCGGTTTTCTTCTGGATATAGCTGCCGAGATGACGATCGGGCGCCCAGATGATCTTCTCGCCGCGCGCATGCAGGTCGGCCACGATCTCGAGGCCGATCGACGACGTGACCATCCAGTCCGCGCGCGCCTTCACGGCCGCGCTGGTATTCGCGTAGACGACGACGGTGCGGTCGGGATGCGCATCGCAGAACGCCGAGAATTCATCGACCGGGCAGCCGAGGTCGAGCGAACAGGTCGCATCGAGATCGGGCATCAGGATCCGTTTGTTCGGGCTGAGGATCTTCGCGGTTTCGCCCATGAAGCGCACGCCGGCGACGACCAGCGTCTGCGCGTCGTGGTCACGGCCGAAGCGGGCCATTTCGAGCGAATCGGCAACGCAGCCGCCGGTTTCGTCGGCGAGTTCCTGCAGTTCGGCGTCCACGTAGTAGTGCGCGACCAGCACGGCCTTTTCACGCACGAGCAGCGCCTTGATGCGCGCCTTCAGCGCAGCGCGTTCCTCGGGGGACGGTGCATCGGGCACCTTGGCCCATGCCTGCCCCACGCCGCACACGGTCCCTGCTGCGACGGGCCGGTCGTACTCGACGGGTTTGATCGTCGATTGCATCTCCATATCTCCTGTCGGTCCGAGTAAGCGCTTTAGCGCTTACTCGGACCCCATGCTTCGCGGTCGACCAGAGTTAGTGCTTCAGCGCTTACTCTGGTCCCATGCTTCGCGGTCAACCAGAATCAGCGCTTCAACACTACTCCGATCCCATCCTCTACGCTCGCCCGGGGCACCATTGCGCCGCTGCCCCAAGCCTCATACGAATTCGAGCCCTGCCGATCGCTTCCGTCAAAAACCGGCCGCCCAAATGAAAAAACCCCGCCAACGCGGGGTTTTTGACGTCCTGAGATTCTAATCGATTTCGAATCAGGCGTAGCGGCGCAGGCGCATCGCGAATTCCTGCAACGCCTTGATGCCGCTTTGTTCCGCGCGATGGCACCAATCCTGCAATTGCGCGAGAAGCTGTTCGCGCGACGCGGTCGAACGATCCCAGATCGCGGCGAGATCCTGGCGCAACTGGAAGTACGTGTGCAGCTTCTGGCTGTTCGCGAAGATTTCCGGCAGCAGCTTCTTCTGCGGCTCGTCGAGGCCGTCGGCGTCCTTGTGGAACCACTTGCGCGCGCCGCGCATCAACTGGTACTTCTCGCTCGAACCGAGTTCCTTCAGGTGCGCGAGCTCCTGGCGGTACGCGCGCTTCACGGCCTTGCCGTAGCGCGCCATCACTTCGTAGCGGTTCGACAGCACGGCCTGCAGCGTTTCCTGGTCGAGCACCATCTTCGGCTTGTTCAGGCGCGGCGTCGGCGCGACCTTCTTCACTTTCGCGAGACCGAACGCCGACATGATGCGGATGTACATCCAGCCGATGTCGAACTCGTACCACTTGTTCGACAGCTTCGCCGACGTCGCGAACGTGTGGTGGTTGTTGTGCAGTTCTTCGCCGCCGATCACGATGCCCCACGGGAACAGGTTCGTGCTCGCATCGGCCGAGTTGAAGTTGCGGTAGCCCCAGAAGTGGCCGAAGCCGTTGACGACGCCCGCCGCCCAGAACGGAATCCAGACCATCTGCACGGCCCACACGGTCAGGCCGAGCACGCCGAACAGCGCGACGTCGATCACCATCATCAGGCTGATGCCGAGGATCGGGTACTTCGAATAGAGATTGCGTTCGATCCAGTCGTTCGGCGTGCCGTGGCTGAACTTGCGCATCGTCTCTTCATTCTTCGCTTCCGCGCGATACAGCTCGGCGCCCTCGAGGAACACCTTCCAGATGCCGCGCGTCTGCGGGCTGTGCGGATCTTCCTCGGTCTCGCACTTCGCATGGTGCTTGCGGTGAATCGCGGCCCACTGGCCGGTCAGCATGCCGGTCGTCATCCACAGCCAGACGCGGAAGAAATGGCTCGCGATCGGATGCAGCTCCAGCGCGCGGTGCGCCTGGCAGCGGTGCAGGTAGACCGTCACGCCGATGATCGTGACGTGCGTGACGGCGAGCGCGAACAGCGCGACCTGCCACCACGAAAAATGCAGGAGCCCGTGGGAAAGAAAATCGAGCAGGGAATTCAACAAGGCAGTTACCTGTGATGAGATGAGAGCGACGCCGGCTCGCGCAGGCGTCAGAAAAATGAAAGCATACCGCGAATAGACTTGGATTTTACTTCAACCGTTCCAAGTCTTTGTAAAAAATGAATATTTTCTTGCCCTGGCGCAACCGGAACAGTCCACGGGCGGACTTGGAGAGGCCCGCGATCCGGTTCCGGCCGCAGGGTCGATACGATTGACGACCGACGCGCGCTATGCAGCCGGCGCGCGAGTGTCCACCGCGCCGTTACCGGCCACCGGATCGCCGGCCGCCGGATCGCCGGCCGCCGGATCGTGCCCCGCCGCCGCGCCCGCGGCGGCAAAACCGTCCGGCAACCCGACGACGCGCACTTCGCGCTGCGGAAACGGAATCGAAATCCCGTGCTCGTTGAACAGCCGCCAGATGTTGCGGTTCACGGCCGAACGCACGCCCGACGTGCCTTTCGCCGAATCCTCGATCCAGAAGCCGAGCTCCAGGTCGATCCCGTCCGCGCCGAAACTCACCAGATACGGGGTCGGCGCGGGCTCCGCCAGCACGCGCGGCACGTCCTTCGCGGCGTCGGCGAGCAGCACGAGCGCGTGCTCGACATCGCTCGTATATGCGACCTGCACCGCGACCTTCGCATAGCCGCGCGTCAGGTACGATGACTGGTTCTGCACGACGTCGGTGATCAGCTTCTCGTTCGGGATCAGCGTCTCGTTGCCGTCGAGGCCGCGCACGACCGTGTAGCGTGTACGGATCTGCGTGACGATGCCCTGCAGCCCGCCGACGCTGATCGCGTCGCCGAGCCGCAGCGAGCGGTCGAGCAGGATGATGAAGCCCGACACGTAGTTGCTCGCGATCTTCTGCAGCCCGAAGCCGAGGCCGACGCCGACCGCGCCGCCGAACACGCCGAGCACCGTCACGTCGATGCCGATGAGCGACAGCCCGATCAGGATCGCCGCGAACACGAGCAGCGCGCGGCCGACCCGCGACAGCACGACCTTCAGGTTCGCATCGAGCGTGCTCGCGCGCGTGAGGCGATCCTCGAGCACCGAGCCGAGCCACATCGCGACCATCAGCGTCACGCACACCCACAGCGCGCCGGAAATCAGCGACAACAGCGTGAGGTGCGCATTGGCGACGCGGAACTGCACGCTGTCGAGCCAGCCGAGCACGTCGCGCTGGATGCCAAGCACGGTCAGCACCATCGCGGCCCACACGACGGTCGACACGATCTTCTCGACGATCGACAGCCACGCATGCGTGTGGCCGTCGCGCGCGAACACGCGCCGCGCGAAGAAGAACAGCACGTAGATCAGCCCGATGCCGAACAACGGCACGAGCGCGAGCGACAGCAGCGACGTCGACATGAACGGGTCGAACGCGAGCTGCACGCCCCCCACGAAGATGCCGCCGAACAACGGGAACAACGCACGCTTCAGGCTTTGCGCACCCGCGCCGGGCGCGCGTCCGGCCGCCCGACGGCGCGCATCGATCCGGCCGTGCACGAAGCGCGCGGCCACCCACGCGAAACACAGCGCGCCGACGAGGATCGCCGCCTGCCAGATCATCACCGGCTGGTGAAAATCGCGAATCACCGATGCCAGCCGGTGCGACAACAGGCGGCTCTGCAGATTCTCCATCGTCCGTCCGGGCCGCCGTTACTGCGCGCGCCGCTCGAGCACCGCGGCAAAGAAGCCGTCGGTCGCGTGACGGTGCGGCCACAACGCCAGGTAGTCGCCCGTCTCGAGCTCGATGCGCTGGTCGGCCAGCACCTTCTGCGCGGGCACCAGCACGAACTCGGGATGGTCGGCCAGGAACTGCTCGACGATGCGCTCGTTCTCGGCGTCGAGCACGCTGCAGGTCGCGTAGACGAGCCGGCCGCCCTTCTTCACGAGGCGCGCGGCGCTCGCGAGGATCGACGCCTGTTTCGGCGTCAGTTCGTCGATCGCCGTGCGCGTCTGGCGCCACTTCAGGTCCGGATTGCGGCGCAGCGTGCCGAGGCCGCTGCACGGCGCGTCGACCAGCACGCGGTCGATCTTGCCGGCGAGCCGCTTGATCTTCGCGTCGTGCTCGCTGTCGATCAGCACGGGGTTCACGTTCGACAGCCCGCTGCGCGCGAGGCGCGGCTTCAGCTTCGCAAGGCGCTTTTCCGACACGTCGAACGCATAGAGGCGCCCGGTCGAGCGCATCATCGCGCCCAACGCGAGCGTCTTGCCGCCCGCGCCCGCGCAGAAATCGACGACCATCTCGCCGCGGCGCGGTGCGACCAGCGAGCACAGCAACTGGCTACCCTCGTCCTGCACCTCGATCTCGCCTTCCTCGAACAGCTTCAGGCGCGTCAGCGCCGGCTTGCCGACCACGCGCACGCCGAACGGCGCGAACGGCGTCGCACCCGCATCGATGCCGTTCGCGCGCAGCGCGTCGATCACCTGGTCGCGGGTCGCCTTCTGCGCGTTGGCGCGCAGGTCGAGCGGCGCCGGGTAGTTCAGCGCGGCGGCGAGCTGCGCGAGCTCCTCCGCGTCGAATCGGGCCGACAGCGCCTGATAGATCCAGTCCGGCAGGTTCGTGCGCACGCGCACCGGCAGGCTCGCCGGATCGATCTTCGACACGTGCTCGAGCCACGCGGACTCGGTGTCGGACAAGAACGGCTTCAGCGCATTGCGGCCGGCCGTCTGCATCAGGCCGAGCAGCGTGAGGCGCCGCGCGGGGGTACCCGTGCCGCTCTCGGCCAGATGCGAAAACTCCATCTTCCGGCGCAGCACCGCGAACACGGCCTCGGCGATCACGCCGCGCTCGGCATGCCCGAGCTTCGGGTGCGCGCGGAAGAACCGGCTCGTCGTCGCGTCGGCGGGGCCGGCGAACTTCAGCACCTCGGCCAGCAAAGTCTCGGTCTGGCCGATCAGGAATCCGTGCAGCTTCATACGCCCTCACTCGTTTCGGTATGCGGTTGATCCGCGAAAATCCAGCGCGCCTCTTCCGGCGCCACCACTGCCCGGCCGTTCTCGAGGCGCAAACGCCCCTCGACGAACCAGCGCACCGCGCGCGGATACAACACATGCTCGACCGTCAGCACGCGCCGCGCGAGCGCGGCCGCGTCGTCGCCTGCGCGCACCGGCACCGCACCCTGCGCGACGATCGCGCCGCTGTCGAGCTCGGGAATCACGAAGTGCACGCTCGCGCCGTGCAGCGCGACACCCGCGTCGAGCGCCTGCTGGTGCGTGTGGATGCCCTTGAAGCTCGGCAGCAGCGACGGGTGGATGTTCAGCAGCCGGCCTTCGTATCGTCTGACGAATGCCGGCGTGAGGATGCGCATGAAGCCCGCGAGGACCACGAGATCGGGGGCAAAGCGGTCGATCTCGGCGGCGAGCGCCGCGTCGAAGCTGTCACGGCCGTCGAACGACCGGTGGTCGACCACCGCGGTCGCCACCCCGTGCGACGCGGCAAAAGCCAGGCCGGCCGCATCGGGCCGGTTGGCGATCACGGCAGCGACCTCGGCCGGCCAGCGTTCCTGCGCGCACGCGCGAACGATGGCCTCCATGTTGCTGCCGCGACCGGAAATCAGGATCACGAGTTTTTTCATCCGCGAATTTTACCATTCGCCCCCGCGTTTCCCGCCTTCTCGGCCGCCGGCCCGCCCGAACGTTTATAATCTTCTGCTTTGCGGCATCCCACCGCCCAATCCCCGACGCTGCATCCGCTATCGTGAAAGTCTTCCGCGGCCTGCCCAACGCCGAGAGCCGCGCCCCGTGCGCGCTGACGATCGGCAACTTCGACGGTGTCCATCGCGGCCACCAGGCCCTGCTCGCGCGCGTGCGCGCGGCAGCGGACGTGCGCGGCCTGCCCGTGTGCGTGATGACTTTCGAGCCGCACCCGCGCGAATTCTTCAACCCGGCCGGCGCGCCGTCGCGCATCGCGATGCTGCGCGACAAGCTCGAGGCGCTGCGCGAGCATGGCGTCGACCGCGTGGTCGTCGAGCACTTCAACCACACGTTCGCGAGCCAGTCGCCGCAGGCGTTCGTCGAGCGCACGCTGGTGAATGGGCTGCACACGCGCTGGATGATGGTCGGCGACGATTTCTGCTACGGCGCGAAACGCGCGGGCACCTTCGACACGCTGAAGGCTGCCGGCGAGCAATACGGCTTCGAAGTCGAGCAGATGGGCACGGTGGCCGGCAGCGACGGCACGCGCATCTCGAGCTCGGGCGTGCGCGCCGCGCTCGCGGCCGGCGATCTCGACGCGGCCGCGCAGGCGCTCGGCCACGGTTATGCGATCAGCGGCCACGTCGCACACGGGCTGAAGCTCGGCCGCGACCTCGGCTTCCCGACGCTGAACCTGCCGATCGCGCACAAGCGGCCGGCGCTCGCGGGCATCTTCGTCGTGCAGGTGCACGGCCTCGGCCCCGCTCCGCTGCCGGGCGTCGCGAGCCTCGGCCTGCGCCCGACCGTCGACGATTCGGGCCGCGTGCTGCTCGAAGTCCACCTGCTCGACTGGCACGGCGATGCATACGGCAAGCTCATCCGCGTCGAATTCCTGAAGAAGCTGCGCGACGAAGCGAAATTCGACGATCTCGAGGCGCTGTCGCGCGCGATCGCACTGGACGTTGCGAATGCGCGCGCGTACTTCGTCGAGCGCGACCGTGCGCCGGGCAGCCGCGCAACGGGCTTCTCGACGTCGGCAACCGACCGAATTAGCTGATCCGGACGGCGGCGCCCCGCGCCGCACCCACGCGCCGCACACTCGCGCGCATACCCGATTCACGACGCACGAGCGTCCCCCGATTTGATAGCGATCCCATCATGAGCAACAAGAAAGCCGATTCGAAACCGCAGGCCAAGTATCCGGTCAACCTGCTCGACACGCCGTTCCCGATGCGCGGCGACCTGCCCAAGCGCGAGCCGCAATGGGTCAAGGAATGGGAAGAGCGCGGCATCTACGAGAAGATCCGCGCGGCCAGCAAGGGCCGGCCGAAGTTCATCCTGCACGACGGCCCGCCGTATGCGAACGGCGACATCCACCTCGGCCACGCCGTCAACAAGATCCTGAAGGACATCGTCGTCAAGTCGCGCAACATGGCCGGCTTCGACGCGCCGTACGTGCCGGGCTGGGATTGCCACGGGATGCCGATCGAGATCCAGATCGAGAAGCAGTTCGGCAAGTCGCTGCCGGCGGCCGAAGTGATGAGCAAGGCGCGCGCGTACGCGACCGAGCAGATCGAGAAGCAGAAGGTCGGCTTCAAGCGCCTCGGTGTACTCGGCGACTGGGCCAACCTGTACAAGACGATGAACTTCGTCAACGAGGCGGAAGAGATCCGCGCGCTCGGCAAGATCATCGAGAAGGGTTATGTGTATCGCGGGCTGAAGCCGGTGAACTGGTGCTTCGACTGCGGCTCGGCGCTCGCGGAAGCGGAAGTCGAGTACAAGGACCGCACCGATCCGACGATCGACGTGATGTTCGCATTCGCGGAGCCGGAAAAGACCGCTCACGCGTTCGGCTTGCCGGCACTGCCGCGCGCCGAAGGCGGCATCGTGATCTGGACCACCACGCCGTGGACGATCCCGGCGAACCAGGCGCTGAACCTCCATCCGGAAATCGTCTACGCGCTGGTCGACACCGAGCGCGGGCTGCTGATCATCGCGGAAGAGCGCGTCGCCGCATGCATGGAAGAGTTCAAGCTGACGGGCCGCGTCGTCGCGACCACGCCGGGCGTGAAGCTCGCGAACCTGCGCTTCCACCACCCGCTCGCACCGGCCCACCCCGGCTACAAGCGCACCGCGCCCGTCTACCTCGGCGACTACGTGACGACCGACACGGGTACCGGCGTCGTGCACTCGTCGCCCGCGTACGGCATCGAGGACTTCATGTCCTGCAAGGCGCACGGGATGACCGATTCGGACTTCATCAACCCGGTGATGGGCGACGGCCGCTATATCGAATCGCTGCCGCTGTTCGGCGGCCTGTCGATCTGGGACGCGAACCCGAAGATCGTCGACGCGCTGAACGCGGCCGGCTCGCTGCTGCGCAGCGAGAAGTACACGCACAGCTACATGCACTGCTGGCGCCACAAGACGCCGATCATCTACCGCGCGACGTCGCAGTGGTTCGCCGGCATGGACGTGACGCCGCGCGACGGCGGCAAGACGCTGCGCGAAACGGCGCTCGAAGGCGTCGACGCGACCGCGTTCTACCCGTCGTGGGGCAAGCAGCGCCTGTTCAGCATGATCGCGAACCGTCCCGACTGGACGCTGTCGCGCCAGCGCCAATGGGGCGTGCCGATGGCGTTCTTCGTGCACAAGGAAACCGGCGAGCTGCACCCGCGCACGCTCGAGCTGCTCGAGGAAGTCGCGAAGCGCGTCGAGCAGTCGGGCATCGAGGCGTGGCAGACGCTCGACCCGCGCGAGCTGATCGGCGACGACACGAACCTGTACGAAAAGAACCGCGACACGCTCGACGTGTGGTTCGATTCGGGCACGACGCACTGGCACGTGCTGCGCGGCTCGCACAAGGATCAACTGCAGTTCCCGGCCGACCTGTACCTCGAAGGCTCGGACCAGCATCGCGGCTGGTTCCACTCGTCGCTGCTGACCGCGTCGATGATCGACGGCCACGCACCGTACAAAGGCCTGCTCACGCACGGCTTCACCGTCGACGGCGAAGGCCGCAAGATGAGCAAGTCGCTCGGCAACGGCATCGACCCGCATGAAGTCGCGAACCGCCTCGGCGCGGAAATCATCCGCCTGTGGATCGCGTCGACCGACTACTCGGGCGAGCTCGCGATCTCCGAGGAAATCCTGAAGCGCGTGACCGAAGGTTATCGCCGCATCCGCAACACGCTGCGCTTCCTGCTCGCGAACCTGTCGGACTTCGACTACGCGCAGCACGCGGTGCCGGTCGGCGAATGGCTCGAGATCGACCGTTATGCGGTCGCGTTCTCGGCGCAACTGCAGGCGGAACTGCTCGGCCATTACGAGAAGTACGAATTCCACCCGGTCGTCGCGAAGCTGCAGACGTACTGCTCGGAAGATCTCGGCGGCTTCTACCTCGACGTGCTGAAGGATCGCCTGTACACGAGCGCGACCGATTCGCGCGCACGCCGCTCCGCACAGACGGCGCTGTACCACCTGACGCACGGCCTGTTGCGCGTGCTCGCGCCGTTCCTGTCGTTCACGGCCGAAGAGGCATGGAAGGTGTTCCAGCCGGCCAGCGACACGATCTTCACGGAAACCTACTATGCGTATCCGGAAGTCGCCGGCTCGGCCGCGCTGATCGAGAAGTGGGCGCTGCTGCGCGACGTGCGCGGCAACGTGACGAAAGCGCTCGAGGAAGCGCGCACCGCGAACCGCATCGGTTCGTCGCTGCAGGCCGAAGTGGCCGTGCACGCGAGCGGCGCGCGCTACGACGCGCTCACGAGCCTCGGCGAAGACCTGAAGTTCGTGCTGATCACGTCGGCCGCGACGGTCGTCAAGGTCGACGACGAAGCGCAGGAAAGCGTCGACGTGGCCGCCTCGAAGTACCAGAAGTGCGAACGCTGCTGGCACTACCGCGAAGATGTCGGCGCGCATGCCGATCATCCGACGCTGTGCGGCCGCTGCTTCTCGAACCTCTTTGAAAACGGCGAAATCCGGAGCGCTGCTTAAATATGGCGAAAACCCTGTCGAAGCCGGCCAGCGGCGCGCTTGCGCCCTGGCTCGGCATTTCGCTGATCGTGATCCTGTTCGATCAACTGTCGAAGATCGCGATCCTGAAAACGTTCGCGTACGGCGCGCAGCATGCGCTGACGTCGTTCTTCAACCTCGTGCTGGTGTACAACCGCGGCGCCGCGTTCGGCTTCCTGTCGACCGCGAGCGGCTGGCAGCGCTGGGCGTTCACCGCGCTCGGCATCGGCGCGACGCTCGTGATCTGCTTCCTGCTGAAGCGCCACGGCCACCAGCGGCTGTTCAGCGTATCGCTCGCGCTGATCCTCGGCGGCGCGCTCGGCAACGTGATCGACCGACTCGTGTACGGCCACGTGATCGACTTCCTCGATTTCCACCTCGGCGCCTGGCACTTCCCGGCGTTCAACCTCGCCGATTCCGCGATCACGGTCGGCGCGGTGCTGCTGATCTACGACGAACTGCGTCGCGTGCGCGGCTCGCGCTAAGCGCGCATACTCGGCGTCGACGGCCGGCCTCGCGCCGGCCGTCCCGTTTGACCCTTGGAGGCCTGAGTTGGCACACGCAGAACTCGCAGGAAAACACCTCGTTCTCGGCCTGACGGGCGGCATCGCCTGCTACAAGATCGCCGAGCTCACGCGGCTGCTCACGAAGGCCGGCGCGACCGTGCAGGTCGCGATGACCGACGCCGCCACGCAATTCATCACGCCCGTCACGATGCAGGCGCTGTCGGGCCGGCCCGTCTTCACGAGCCAGTGGGACGCGCGCATCGACAACAACATGGCGCACATCGATCTGTCGCGCGAAGCCGACGCGATCGTGATCGCGCCCGCGTCGACGGATTTCCTCGCGAAGCTCGCGCACGGATTCGCGGACGACCTGCTGTCGACGCTGTGCGTCGCGCGCGATTGTCCTCTGCTCGTCGTTCCCGCGATGAACCGCCAGATGTGGCAAAACCCGGCCACGCAGCGCAACGTCGCGCAACTGCGCGCGGACGGCGTGTCGGTGCTCGGCCCGGATTCGGGCGCGCAGGCGTGCGGCGAAGTCGGCGACGGCCGCATGCTCGAACCCGATGCGATCTACGAAGCGATCGTTTCGCATTTCGCGCCGAAGGTGCTCGCGCACCGGCGCGTGCTGATCACGGCCGGGCCGACGTTCGAACCGCTCGACCCGGTGCGCGGCCTCACGAACCGTTCGAGCGGCAAGATGGGCTTCGCGCTCGCGCGCGCCGCGCAGCAGGCCGGCGCCGACGTGCATCTCGTCGCGGGGCCGGTCGCGCTCGACACGCCGTGGGGCGTGACCCGACAGGACGTGCAGACCGCGCAGCAGATGTACGACGCGGTGATGCAAGCGGTCGCCGATGCCGACATCTTCATCGCGGTGGCCGCGGTCGCCGACTGGCGCGTCGATCAGCCGGCCGAGCACAAGATGAAGAAGACGGCCGACCGCAAGATGCCGGCACTCGCATTCGTCGAGAACCCCGACATCCTGGCGTCGGTCGCGGCGCTGCCCGATCCGCCGTTCTGCGTCGGGTTCGCGGCCGAAAGCGGCGATCTCGACGTGCACGGCGACGAGAAGCGCAAACGCAAGAACGTGCCGCTGCTCGTCGGCAACCTCGGCCCGCTGACGTTCGGCCGCGACGACAACGAAGTCGTGCTGTTCGAAGCCGCCGGCCTCACGCGCCTGCCGCGCGCGCCGAAGGACGAACTCGCGCATGCGCTCGTCGCGGAAATCGCGAAGCGCCTGCCCGACAATCGCCTGATCTGATCTCCCGCGCGGCGGCTCTCGCCGCCGCGCCCTTCCCGACCGATTCGACGACCGCATGAAACTCGACCTGAAGATTCTCGACGCGCGCATGCGCGACTACCTGCCCGCCTATGCGACCACCGGCAGCGCGGGCCTCGACCTGCGCGCATGCCTCGACGCGCCGGTCACGCTGCAGCCGGGCGAAACGACGCTCGTGCCGACCGGCCTTGCGATCCACCTCGCCGACCCCGGCTATGCGGCGCTGATCCTGCCGCGCTCGGGCCTCGGCCACAAGCACGGGATCGTGCTCGGCAACCTCGTCGGCCTGATCGACTCCGACTATCAGGGCCAGTTGATGGTCTCGACGTGGAATCGCGGCCAGACCGAGTTCGTGCTGAACCCGTTCGAACGGCTCGCGCAGCTCGTGATCGTGCCGGTCGTGCAGGCGCAGTTCAACATCGTCGACGACTTCGCGGAAAGCGATCGCGGCGCAGGCGGCTTCGGCAGCACCGGCCGTCACTGAACGACGCAACACAAAAAAGGGCCGCGAGGCCCTTTTTTTCGTTCGCCGTCGATCGCCGTCATTCGCCGGCCGGCTGCGCGATTCGCGCGGGTACCGGTTCGCGTCGTCGCGCCTGCGCGATGCTCGCATGGATCACCAACGCGACCAGCACGCCGAGCAGCACGGCCGACGAGCCGACCGTACCGAGCGCGAGGCCGCCCTTCGCGACCGGCTTCGTCAGCAGGTCGCCGACCGTCGCGCCGAACGGGCGCGTGAGCACGAACGCGGCCCAGAACAGCAGCACGCCGGAAATCCGCGTGAAATAGTGCGCGAGCACGATCACCGCAAGCAACCCACCGATCAGCAGCGCGCCGCCGCCGAAACCGAGGCCCGAGCTATCCGCGAGGAAGTCGCCGAGCGCGGTGCCGAGCGTGTTCGAGAACAGGATCGCGATCCAGTACAGCAACTCGACCTTGCGCGTGCGGATCAGGTCGACCGACAGCGATTCGCCGCTGAGCCGCCAGACCGCGAAGATCGCCAGCAGGATCGCGACGAGGATCGACGAGCCGGCCGCATAACCGAGGCCGAGCGTACGGTCCATGAAGTCGGACATCGTCGTGCCGGCCGTGCTCGTCGCGACGATCACGGCCCAGTAGATCGCCGGGCGATAGGCCGTCGTCTTGAGCTGCGTGCCCAGCGTCACGAGAAAGAAGCCGAACAGCAGGATCGAGCTCACCGCATAACCGACGTTCAGCGTCATCGACAGCAGGTCGCCGCCGGTTTCGCCGAGCGTCGTCGCGCAGATCTTCATGATCCAGAACGCAAGCGTGATTTCGGGAAGTTTGTTCATTCGAACCCCTTTTGCAGGAAAGCGGCGAGCCGGCGCGTGCCGGCTCGCGTTGCAGACAGGATCGAATGTAGTCGCCGCCGGCTTAACGGAACCTTAGCGAATGTGAAGAACGGAATGGCCGGCGGGCGCCGTCAGCGTGCGTGCTGGTGCCGATAGTGCAGCGCATACGCGAGCGTCAGCAGCACGACGAACACGACACCGACCACCATCGTCATCCGGAATTCGCGCGTGAACGCGGTCGTGAACAGGATCGCCGCGACGAGCCCCGCGCCGAGCAGGCCGCCGAACGGGTGACCCCACATCCGGAACGGGAGCGCCGGGCCGCGATACTGCGAACGGAAGCACAGGTGCGTGACGAAGATCATCAGCCATGTGAACAGCGCGCCGAACATCGCGATCGCCATCATCACGGTGAACGCCGTGTCGGGCGCCAGCGCGACTAGCACGGCCGCCACCGCGACGCCGCTCGTCGAGATCCACAGCGCCGCACGCGGCACGCCGTTCGTGCCGAGCCGGCCGAACACCGCGGGCGCGAGCCGTGCGCGCGACAGGCTGAACATCATCCGCGTCGTCACGTAGAGCTGGCTGTTCATCGCCGACAGCGCCGCGATCAGCAGCACGAAGTTGATCACACCCGCCGCGTACGGCACGTGCGTCGCGGCCATCACCTTCACGAACGGGCTTTCGTCGGTGCCGGCCTGCGTCCACGGCACGATCGCGAGCATCAGCGACAGCGTCAGCAGGTAGAACAGTACCAGCCGGAACACCGTCGAGCGGAACGCGCGCGTGACCGCGTGCTGCGGATCGCGCGCCTCGCCGGCTGCGATCGCGACGGCCTCGATGCTCATGTAGCTGAAGATCGCGACGATCACCGCGACCCAGGTGCCCCACGGCCCCTTCGGCATGAAGCCGCCGTGCGCGGTGTAGTTCGCGAAGCCGATGCCCGATGCGGCCGGCGCCGACCACACGAGGGACGCGCCGAGCACGATGAACACGACGATCGCCGCGATCTTCAGCAGCGAGAACGCATATTCGACCGAGCCGTACAGCGTGACGCTCGCGAGGTTCACGGCGATCAGCAGCGCGGAAAAGCCGATCACCCAGTACCAGCCAGGCACGGCCGGAAACCAGTACTTCATGAACACGGCAATCGCGCTGATCTCGGTGCCGATCGCGAACACGACCGCGAACCAGTACGCATAACGCACCAGAAAGCCCGCGAGCGGGCCGACGTAGTGTTCGGCATACGCGCCGAACGAGCCGGCCGTCGGATGCGCGACGGTCATTTCCGCGAGCGCGCCCATCAGCAGCAGCGCGATCAATGCGCCGATCGCATACGAGACCAGCACGCTCGGGCCGGCGAGCCCGATCGCGAACCCGCTGCCGAGGAACAGCCCCGTGCCGATCGCGCCGCCGATCGCGATCATCGCCATCTGCCCCGACGTCAGCGCGTGGCGCAACCCTTGTTCGCGCGCGACGATGTTGTCGAACGACCGTTGTTGTTGTGTCACTGCGTTACCACTCCCCTGCACCACCATTGCGCCGCCGGCGCCGGATAAAACGAAACGGCGCGGAGAACTTCCCGCGCCGTTCGCATGAACAACGAATTATCGCTTACTCGACTTCGACCGTCTCTTCATTCGGCTTGTGCGGCGGATTCGCCAGCTTGTCGAACGACAACTGCACCTTGTCGTTTTCGTCGACGTCGACGGTCACGTGACCGCCGTTGACGAGCTTGCCGAACAGCAGCTCGTCGGCCAGCGCACGACGGATCGTATCCTGGATCAGCCGCTGCATCGGCCGCGCGCCCATCAGCGGGTCGAAGCCGTGCTTCGCGAGATGCTTGCGCAACGCGTCGGTGAAGAGCGCGTCGACCTTCTTCTCGTGCAGCTGCTCCTCGAGCTGGATCAGGAACTTGTCGACCACGCGCATGATGATTTCCTCATCGAGCGAGCGGAAGCTGATGATCGAATCCAGGCGGTTGCGGAACTCCGGCGTGAACAGGCGCTTGATGTCGGTCATCTCGTCGCCCGTTTCGCGGCGCGTCGTGAAGCCGATCGTCGCCTTCTGCATCGATTCGGCACCCGCGTTCGTCGTCATGATGATGATGACGTTGCGGAAATCCGCCTTGCGGCCGTTGTTGTCCGTCAGCGTGCCGTGGTCCATCACCTGCAGCAGCACGTTGAAGATGTCCGGGTGCGCCTTCTCGATTTCGTCGAGCAGCAGCACGCAATGCGGCTTCTTCGTGACGGCTTCGGTCAGCAGCCCGCCCTGGTCGAACCCGACGTAGCCCGGCGGCGCGCCGATCAGGCGGCTCACCGCATGACGCTCCATATACTCCGACATGTCGAAGCGGATCAGCTCGATGCCGAGCGTGAACGCGAGCTGGCGCGCCACTTCGGTCTTGCCGACGCCGGTCGGGCCGGAGAACAGGAACGAACCGATCGGCTTGTCCATCTTGCCGAGGCCCGCGCGCGCCATCTTGATCGATGCCGCCAGCGCGTCGATCGCAGGATCCTGGCCGAACACGACGCTCTTCAGGTCGCGGTCGAGCGTCTGCAGCTTGCTGCGATCGTCCTGCGACACGCTCTGCGCCGGCACGCGCGCGATCTTCGAGATGATTTCCTCGATCTCGCTCTTGCCGATCGTCTTCTTCTGCTTCGACTTCGGCAGGATGCGCTGCGCGGCGCCCGCCTCGTCGATCACGTCGATCGCCTTGTCCGGCAGGTGACGGTCGGTGATGAAGCGCGCCGACAGTTCGGCTGCGGCCGACAGCGCACCCGACGAATACTTGACGCCGTGATGCTCCTCGAAGCGCGACTTCAGCCCGCGCAGGATCGCGACCGTCTGCTCGACGGTCGGCTCCGTCACGTCGACCTTCTGGAAGCGCCGCGACAGCGCCGCGTCCTTCTCGAAGATGCCGCGATACTCGGTGAACGTGGTCGCACCGATGCACTTGAGCGTGCCCGACGACAGCGCCGGCTTCAGCAGGTTCGACGCATCGAGCGTGCCGCCCGACGCGGCGCCCGCGCCAATCAGCGTATGGATCTCGTCGATGAAAAGGATCGCGTGCGGGCGCTCCTTCAGTTCCTTCAGCACCGTCTTCAGGCGCTGCTCGAAATCGCCGCGATACTTGGTGCCCGCGAGCAATGCGCCCATGTCGAGCGAGTAGACCTGCGCATTCGCGAGGATGTCGGGCACTTCGCCGCGCGTGATGCGATAGGCGAGCCCTTCCGCGATCGCGGTCTTGCCGACGCCGGCCTCGCCGACGAGCAGCGGATTGTTCTTGCGGCGGCGGCACAGCACCTGCACGACGCGCTCGACCTCGGGCTCACGACCGATCAGCGGATCGATGCGGCCGTCCTTCGCCATCTGGTTCAGGTTCTGCGTGAACTGCGCGAGCGGCGTTTCCTTCTGCGCATTCGCGTCTTCGCTTTCCGCGTTCGCGTCGGTCGACTTGGCGGCCTCGCCGCCGTTCGTCTTCGCGATGCCGTGCGAAATGAAGTTCACGACGTCGAGGCGCGTGACGCCCTGCTGCTGCAGGTAGTACACCGCGTGCGAATCCTTCTCGCCGAAGATCGCGACCAGCACGTTCGCGCCGGTCACTTCCTTCTTGCCGTTCGACGTCGACTGGACGTGCATGATCGCGCGCTGGATCACGCGCTGGAAACCGAGCGTCGGCTGGGTATCGACGTCGTCGGTGCCCGGGACGGTAGGTGTGTTGTCGTGGATGAAATTGCGCAGGTTCTGACGCAGGTCCTCGATGTTTGCCGCGCACGCGCGCAACACCTCGGCTGCCGTCGGATTATCCAGCAGGGCCAGCAGCAGATGCTCGACCGTAATGAACTCATGGCGCGCCTGGCGTGCTTCCATGAACGCCATGTGCAGGCTGACTTCCAATTCCTGGGCAATCATGCTTCCTCCATCACGCACTGCAGCGGATGCCCGGCCTGCCGCGCATGGGTAACGACTTGCTCAACCTTGGTCGACGCGATGTCCCGCGTATAGACCCCACAAACCCCTCGCCCTTCGCGATGGACCTTCAGCATGATCTGCGTGGCCGTCTCGCGATCCTTCTTGAAATACTCCTGGACCACCATCACGACGAACTCCATCGGCGTGAAGTCGTCGTTCAGCAGCACCACCTTGTACATCGAAGGCGGCTTGAGCTTCTGCTGCTTGCGTTCCAGGACGGTACTGTCCTGCTTGTCCGGGATAATCGCCATACACCCATTCTAAACAACTCGGACAGGCCCGCAATCCTGCCATTACCCGACCGAGCGGCCGGCGCCCTCCCCGGTATCCCGGAACACGCGATCGTCTTCGCGCCATACGAAAGCCGGCTGCGGTGCCGGCTTTCACGCGTGGCGCGGAACACGAACCGTCAGGGGGAACCGCACCGGAACGTCGCATCCGCATCCAGTATCCCACAAGCCGGGACGACTCGAACGCGTGTCACTCGAGCCTGGTATATGAGCCGATTATGCGGCTTTTCAAGTCCCCGCGCTTGGCCGCATGCTGCGAAGCAAAGCCGGAAAAACCCTGAAAATGGGTTCTTTACAACGGCCCTCCATACGTCTAAAAATTCCTCTTGACACTCCAATAAAGAGCGCCAACAATCAAGCTGGCACTTTTTTCATATTGCCGGTTGGCGAAATGAAAGAGGCCGAGGTGAGCTTGTGAGGGGGGAACGGCTGCATTTTCCGGTCGTTTAGCTTTTCGAGCGTGCTCGTGGTAAGTAGCAGCGACTGTGTGACAGGGGAAGTAGGTATGGCAACTGGTATCGTTAAGTGGTTCAACGACGCGAAGGGCTTCGGTTTCATCACTCCCGACGAGGGCGGTGAGGATCTGTTTGCTCACTTCTCGGCTATCACCATGAATGGCTTCAAGACGCTGAAGGAAGGCCAGAAGGTGAGCTTTGACGTCGTTCAGGGACCGAAGGGCAAGCAAGCGTCGAACATCCAGGCCGCATAAAGGCATCGGATATCGGACGAAGAAACCCGGCGCAATGCGCCGGGTTTCTTTTTTTGAGGCCGGCCAATCGATTATCGATTGGCCGGCCTTTTCGTTCAATCCCGATTATTGAACACGTATTGTCTTGTCACGCATGCAGATCGGAAACTGATCCGGCATGTGAAACACATTAGCGCCTTCGTTACACGACCTTCAAGGTGCCCATCATGCCGAGATCCTCGTGTTCGAGAATGTGGCAATGAAACATGCGCTCGCCGGGCATGTCTTGCGTGACGAGAATCGTCACGGTTTCGCCGCTGCGTACGTTCACGGTATCGCGCCATGCGCGGAACGGTTCGGCCGTGCGCGAACCGCCCGACGCGCGCTCGATCACCTGGAACTGCGTGCCGTGCAGGTGGAACGGATGATCCATGTCGGTGGCATTGCGGATCTCCCACCGTTCGACGTCGCCGCGACGGCTCGTCAGCGTCGCGCGGTGCGGCGCATAGGTCTGGTCGTTGATCGTGAAGCGCATGCCGGCCGGGCGGCCGTGCGCCGCGCCCTTCATCATCGCGTCCATGTCCATTTCTTCGCCGAACGCGACCGTCTTGTGCGCAACCGGTTCGCCCAGCGGTGGCACCGCGCGCAGCGTGGCGGGCAGCGCGCGCGCCTCGGCGGGCGCAAACGCGACATCGGCCAGCGCCAGCGACGGATCGGGCGGCAGGCTGCCGTGGCCGTCGTCGTGCGACATCGCCATCTTGCGGCGGTCGTATTCGGCCGCCTGCAGCACCGCACGCGACGCGCGGTCGCAGGCGCGCACCAGCAACTCCGCGCGCTCGCCCGGCGCAATCAGCAGCGACGTCACGCGGCGCGGCGCGTCGAACAGCCCGCCGTCGGTGCCCGCGTGCTCGAACGCTCGGCCGTCGTCTAACGCGACGCGCAGGTAGCGCGCGCTGCACGCGTTCCATACGCGCCAGCGCTCGTCGCCGGCAACGTCGATCCGCGGCCGGCGTGCGCCGTTGACCAGCACGAACTGACCTTCACGGCCGTTCATCCAGTCCATCATGTCGTTCGGTGCAATCGTGCCGTCGCGCGCAAGCTTCAGATCCGACACGAACAGGTTCCGCTCGGGCCAGCCGGCGAGCGGATCGTCCGCGGCGCGCACCACGAACGGGCCGGCCAGCCCGCGAAACACCTGCTCGGCCGTCATCATGTGCGGATGCGGGTGGTACCAGTAGGTGCCGGCGCTGCCCTTCGGCAGCGTGAAGCGGTACACGCGCGACGCGCCGGGCGCGACCGGATCGGACGGATTGCCGTCCTGGTCGGGCGGCACGGGCAGCCCGTGCCAGTGGATCGTCGACGGCTGCGGCAGCTTGTTCACGAACCTGATCTCGACCGTATCGCCCTCGCGCACGTCGATCAGCGGCCCGACGACGGGGCCCTGCGTGCCCGCGCCGAACTGCCAGAAAGTGGTCGGCCGTGCACCGTGCAGCATCGGACGCGCAACGGGCTGCGCCACCAGCGTGGCCCGGAACGTGCCGGGCTCGCGGCTTTCGTTCGCGAGCGTACGCAACGCGGCGAGCGGCGCGCCGGCCGGCAGCGCGTCGGCGGCCGCGAGCGCGGCCTGCGCGGGCTTGCCGTGCTGCGCATGACCCGACATCCCCGACATGCCCGCCATGCCGGGCATGTCGTCCATCGAATCCATGCCGGCCATGCCCTCATGACCGGCATGCTGCGCCCAAGCAGTGCGCGCGAACAGCGACGCGACCGCGACACCGATGGCGCGCGACAGGAAGGTTCTCCGTATCATCAATCGTTCCTCGTTATCCATGCTGCGTCGCGCGGCAGCCGCGACGCCCGCGCCGGCCGGCTCGAATGCCGATGTGCGACGCGAAACCTGATACCCGCGTCATCATAACCGCGAGCCCCCGTCGAAACGCGCCGCCGCCGGTCGGGCGGCGATGCGCCACAGTGCGCGGCGCTGCCGAGCCGGGTTCGACACGCATCGACCGGCATCGTCGATCAGCGATGCACACCCGCTCATCGGCGACCGCCGCCGCCACTCTCATCCGCTCCGATCCCGGACTCCGGGCTTACCGCTTGGCGCCGGCCGTTCGCCCCGGCATTGGCG
>NZ_WHNU01000032.1:0-113884 GCF_009362305.1 Burkholderia sp. BE17 | reverse complement strand
CACTCTGCGCTGCAGTGGATGACACCGGCGGAATTCGCCCGCCAGTGCACCGATCGGGCCGGTTCGGCCCGCCCCGAAGAGCCGGAATTTTCCAATTAAGACTGGGACGGAAATTGGGCCAGCCTCAAAATTATCAAACGTCTTGCTGTACGTGGGATCGAGGCAGGGGCATCGCGTGGTTGGCTGTCGGGGTAGGCTGCGGCCTATTTCGGTTAAAGAAAATAGGACGCTGGGCCTCCGTTTTCCGGCGAAGCCCTATGTGGAAAAGTGCCGCCCGAAAGGATAATCGTCTCTTCTTTTCTATCGGACTATTGATCATCGCGCATGATATCGAAAGATAAGGATGCCGATGTGAGGTCTGTCGGATCTTGGTGATGTATGTCAGATGCCGCATGTGCAATGCGTGCGAGCAATCGATCGGAAGGTAGATGGTCGTATGAATCGATCGTTTGGTAGATGTGGCGAGTCATTTCAGTGGCGAAGCGCCAGTTTGTATTGAGATTGAGGAACATGATGAACAAATCATATAAGGTGGTGTGGAACGCGTCCAACGGCACTTGGGCGGTGGCTTCTGAAGTCGCGAAATCTCGGAAGGGCGGGCAATCTTCGCGGAGAAACCGAAAGGGGGCCACGCATGCGTATGGCCGAAAGGTCGCTCTGGTGACGGCGGGCGTGGTCGCTGCGGCTGCGATGCCATCCGGCGGGGTTTGGGCCGGTACCGTGATTGCAGGTGGATCCAGCGGAGGGTCGCAGCAAGCCGGGGGTACGAGTTATACGACTGGAGGGTTGGGCAAGAGCTATATCGGAGCTGGCCCTCAGGGGAGTGCCATAACGGGCGATGACGATTGCTTGAGTCTGTCAGGCCGGCGGTTGGTAATGAGCAAGGCGAATCTGGGCTGGTTGCTTGGAATGACCTCGCAGGTCACTAATCCCGGTAACGCATGGCCTGCGCCAACGACAATCAACGGTGTCGAAGTTGGTTACTACGACCATAATCCCGACATCACGGGAGGTGGAGCGACGAACCCGATGAGTGATCAGGCCACCGTTGCATGGGGGTTCAACTCGTTTGCGGCCGGATGTGGAAACAAGGCGCTGGGTACGGGGTCGTCGGCAACGGGGATGCAGAACAAGGCTAGGCTGGCAGGTTCGACCGCGAGTGGGATCGGGAACGATGCGGCCGGGGCCGGGGCGACTGCGATGGGGCTCTACAACGTAGCTTCCGGCACGGGTAGTACTGCGATTGGAATCGGATCCACGGCTGCGGGCGCGGGTTCGGTCGCGCTGGGTAGCGGCGGAGACGGCACGCCCGGGCTTGCAACCGTGGCCGGTGGGGAGCATTCGATTGCCATCGGCGGGGATTCGACCAAGGGAGCTCAGGCGATCGGTGACGACTCGATCGCGTTGGGGAGCAGGGCCAGTGCCAAGGCGGCGCGCGCGATCGCTGTCGGCTGGAGCGCGGGAGTTGAGAAGGCCGGCTCGGTCGCCATCGGTTCCTACTCCGTTTCGAAGCGAGGCAACGAAGTCTCCGTCGGCTCCGAATCGCTGAAGCGCCAGATCACCCATGTCGCCGACGCAACCGAATCAAACGATGCCGTGAACTACGGGCAGATGAAAAAAGCGCTGGCGGACGCTTCGCTTGATGGCGATGGCGTGAAATACGACGATGCAAAACACGCCAGTGTGACGTTCGGCGGCGCCTCGGCATCGGGTCACGTGCGCCTTAAGAACGTTGCAGCAGGCGCCGATGTCACGGATGCGGTCAACCTCGCGCAATTGAACAAGGTGCGTGATGACATCACGGGCGGCCTTGCGGACGGTTCGCTTGAAATGCGCTATATCAAGGTCAAGGCGAAAGGTGCTGCTGCCGTGACTGCGGGCGCGAATTCTGTTGCCATCGGTTCGGGAGCTAACGCATCGGCAAGCGGGGCGTTGGCGTTTGGCACGGGGGCGCGTGTGAGCGGGCTCAACTCGGTGGCGATCGGTTTCAACTCCGTTGCGGACGAGGCTAACCAAGTCTCGGTCGGTGATCTGGGCCATGAGCGTCGCATTTCTCACTTGGCGGACGGTGTTCAAGGGACCGATGCGGTCAACGTTGACCAGTTGACCGAGGCCATTGAAAAGATGTCCGAGCGGACCGACAAGCTGTCGACGGATTTGAAGTCGCGTAAGGGATTGCTTGTCGCCAACACGCTCGCTGTCGGTGTGCAGACCGCACCGAGTTTCGTCGAGGTCAAGGGAATGGGCTCGGATGGTAGCCTGGAGAATAGTGCAAGCATCGGTGAGGGCGATCCGACGAGCGTGACTGCCGCAGCGATTGGGGTGGGTTCGGCCGCGGCTGGCGCGGACGCGATTGCAATCGGCCTGCGAAGCGTTGCGAACTCGGACAGTTCGGTAGCGATTGGCAATAAGGCGCAAACGGGTGCGGATCAACGGTACTCGGTGGCGATCGGTTCAGAGGTTACGACGAATGGATCGAAGGCGCTTGCGATTGGCTCGCAGGCGAAGGCGAATGCCAATAACGCGATTGCGGTGGGTAACAACAATGTGTACGCACTGGGCCGGAGCGCGATTGCGATCGGCGATGGCGCGCAGGCCCTGGTCGGATCGACCAACGGTGTTGCATTGGGCACGAGCGCGACGGTTGATACGGGCGTCACCAGCGCAATGGCGCTCGGTGCCAATACGCTCGTCGACAAGGGAGCGAATGGCGCGGTGGCCTTGGGTACGGGTTCTAGAGCGACTCGAGCGAATACCGTCTCGGTAGGTGGTGGCGTGGCCGGTATGCGCCAGATCGTGAACGTCGCGGTGGGTACGCAGAGCACGGATGCGGTGAACGTCAGCCAACTGAACGGTGTCGCGACAGCCCTGGGCGGAGGTGCGGGCATCGGTGCCGATGGCAGCGTGACGGCGCCGACCTACCGCGTGGGCGACAAGACATATGGAAACGTTGGTGATGCGATTACGGCAGCGGCCGAGGCCGGTGGTGGCGGTACGGATCCGAATGCGGTCGCTTATGACGATGCGGCCAAGAGTTCGATCACGCTGTCTGGTAAGAACGGTACGGCGTTGAAGAACGTGGCGGCAGGCGCGGTGAATGCGACGAGCACGGATGCGGTGAACGGTTCGCAGTTACACGGCACGGCGCAAAGCGTGGCGACTGCGCTCGGCGGCGGCTCGACGGTGGGTGCGGATGGCAAGGTAACGGTGCCGACATACTCGCTGAACGGCGGGACGGCGACGGCACATGACGTTGGCGAGGCGGTGTCGAATCTGGACGGTCGAGTGACGACGAATGCATCGGACGTTGCTGGCCTGAAGGATGATCTGGCGAACTCCGGGCTGGTGGATGAGAAGACGGGCAAGGCGATTGCGGCAGTGACGTATGACCGCAAGGCGGACGGCACGGTGGATCGTGGTTCGGTGACGCTGGTCGGTACGGATGCGCAGAGCCCGGTAGCGTTGAAGAACGTGGCGGAGGGCGTTGCTGACACGGACGCAGTGAACGTTGGCCAATTGAACACGGGGTTGTCGAATGTGAAGCGCGAACTGGCTGACGGTACGATCGATTTGAAGTACATCAAGGTCAAGGCGACCGGTGCGCCAGCGAACGCGCTTGGTAACCAGGCTGTCGCGATTGGCTCACGGGCTGCCGCTAGTGGTCAGAGTTCGTTGGCGCTGGGCTCAGGTGCACGTGCCCAGCAGTCCGGATCTGTTGCGATCGGCGCGAATTCCGTCGCGGACCAGGCAATGACGGTATCGGTCGGTGACGTAGGCGCCGAGAGAAAAATCGTCAACGTGAAAGAGGGGGACATCTCGGCGAGGAGTACGGATGCAATCAATGGTTCGCAACTGTATGAAGCACTGGGAACGCTGAAATCGCGTGTTTCTACTGAGCAATCGAAACTGCGGTCACGACTGAATATGCTTGCTGATCAGAACGTAGGGGGCGGTTTCGTCGCGGTCGACGGCATGGGCGCGGACGGCAGCCTTCCAAACAGTGCAAGCATCGGTGAGGGCGATCCGACGAGCGTGACTGCCGCAGCGATTGGGGTGGGTTCGGGCGCAGCCGGTGCGGACGCCGTTGCAATCGGCCTGCGAAGCGTTGCGAACTCGGACAGTTCGGTGGCGATTGGCAACAAAGCGCAAACGGGTGTGGATCAACGGTACTCGGTGGCGATCGGTTCAGAGGTCACGACCAGTGGATCGAAGGCGCTTGCGATTGGCTCGCAGGCGAAGGCGAATGCCAATAACGCGATTGCGGTGGGTAACAACAATGTGTACGCACTGGGCCGGAGCGCGATTGCGATCGGCGATGGCGCGCAGGCCCTGGTCGGATCGACCAACGGTATTGCATTGGGCACGAGCGCGACGGTTGATACGGGCGTCACCAGCGCAATGGCGCTCGGTGCCAATACGCTCGTCGACAGGGGCGCGAATGGCGCGGTGGCCTTGGGTACGGGTTCTAGAGCGACTCGAGCGAATACCGTCTCGGTAGGTGGTGGCGTGGCCGGTATGCGCCAGATCGTGAACGTCGCGGTGGGTACGCAGAGCACGGATGCGGTGAACGTCAGCCAACTGAACGGTGTCGCGACAGCCCTGGGCGGAGGTGTGGGCATCGGTGCCGATGGCAGCGTGACGGCGCCGACCTACCGCGTGGGCGACAAGACATATGGAAACGTTGGTGATGCGATTACGGCAGCGGCCGAGGCCGGTGGTGGCGGTACGGATCCGAATGCGGTCGCTTATGACGATGCGGCCAAGAGTTCGATCACGCTGTCTGGTAAGAACGGTACGGCGTTGAAGAACGTGGCGGCAGGCGCGGTGAATGCGACGAGCACGGATGCGGTGAACGGCTCGCAATTGCACGGCACGGCGCAAAGCGTGGCCGACGCCCTTGGCGGCGGCGCTGCGGTGGGTGCGGACGGCACGATTTCCGCGCCAAGCTACTCGCTCGCGGGCGGCGATGTGACGGTGAACAGCATTGGTGCGGCGATTGGCAACCTGGACGGGCGCGTCACGGCCAATACGGGCGATATTTCGAAGCTTAAGGACGCGGTCTCGAACAGTGGCCTGATTGACCCGATAACCGGTCAGCCGGTCGCGATGGTGACTTACGATCGCAACGACGATGGTTCGTCGAATCGTGCGTCGATCACGCTGGGCGCAGTCGGCACAGCCGTCGGTCTGCATAATGTCGCGAACGGCGTGGTAACGGCCGGGAGCCTCGATGCAGTGAACGGATCGCAATTGCACAGTACTGCTCAGAGCGTCGTCAACGCGATCGGCGGCGACACGACAGTCGATGAAAACGGGCAAGTTTCCGTCCATTCGATTGAAGTGGGCGGCTACAAGTACGCGACGGTGTCCGAGGCGGTTCAGGCGGCTGCGGCATATGGTGCGACGGATTCGCTGGCGGTGCGCTACGACCTCGATTCGCACGGGAACCCGAACTACGGTTCCGTCACGCTGGGTAACTCGGCGGCGGGGCCGGTGACTCTTGCCAACGTTGCCGACGGAAAGAACCAGTACGACGGAGTGAACTACGGCCAGTTGTCGTCGCTGCAAAGCGACTTCGAAAACCGCCTGGGCACGATGGATGATCGCGTCAGCAAGATCGAAATCACGGGCGGTGGTTCGGGCGGTGAAGGCGGCGGTACGGTCAGCAGTGACGTCATCAGCGGTTCGGGCGACGCGGGTAACTCGATGACGCCGGCCAATTCGGGCAATGGCAGCAATAACGTTGCGATCGGCTCGGGCTCTACAGTCAAGGACGATGCTAGCAACGCCACGGCAATCGGCGCGAACTCGGCGGTGCAGGCCTCGGGCGGCACGGCGATTGGCGCGGGCGCGGATGCACATGCGGCCAACAGTACCGCGATCGGGCATGACTCATCGGCTCGCGGCGAGAACAGCATGGTGATCGGTCAGGGCTCGAAGGCTCGGGGCGACAATAGTGTTGCGATTGGTGCGGGCTCCGTCGCGGACAAGGACAACACGGTCTCGTTCGGTGACGGTTCCGACCAGGGCAATCGTCGGATCGTCAATATCGCGGATGGCGTGAATGCGTCGGATGCGGCGACCAAGGGGCAGCTCGACCGGGCGGTTGGTGATATGCAAGGCCAGATCAACGGTGTGTCGCGCAATGCTTATTCGGGCATTGCAGCGGCGACGGCGTTGACGATGATCCCGGGGGTCGACCCTGGCAAGACGCTATCGTTCGGGATCGGCAGCGCGAGTTACAAGGGCTATCAGGCGATTGCGTTTGGCGGGGAAGCCCGCATTACGAACAACCTGAAGATGAAGGCCGGCGTGGGCTTGTCGAGCGGCGGCAACACCGTTGGCATGGGTGCGTCGTATCAGTGGTAATTGCCTGACTGGCGGAGTGGGGGAACCCGCTCCGGTTTTGCCGGATCTGCAATTTGCAGGTCTTTTTATTCATACACGAGCATGCTCGACGAGGTTCCGGCTACGGATATAGTGGTTACGTAAGTAATTACGGATCCATTCGATGGATATTCGATCGAGTATGGGAATCGGCTGACGCGCGCACTGCTCTGATTCATCCTTGGCTGATTTGCGATCATCGAGAACAACAGCGATACTCGGCCTTCCATTCAAATCAAGGGAAGGGCGAGGCGGCGCGTCAAGTGTTGGTAAATTTCGTCGCCTATATACGGATATGCAGGACATCACCGGTCGTTTCGCGCTGCCGCTCGTCGATCCCTTTTCCGAGGTGCCGCCACCATACGGCCGGCGCCGTAAGGCATTCGTGAAAAGTCGGAGACCCGGGCTGCGCGTGTTCGACTTTTGCCCGCATGGGTCTGCGCCTCAACAAGCAAAAACGTGCGCCGCAGATTTTGGATCCGACAATCGTGCATGGCTGAATCAGAATTCGTCTCACCGTCCGTCGAGGAGCATGCTCGCTGTCGGTCTCGCGTTTGCGGCGTTGTGCAGCATCGCGACACATATGCTCGAAAACAAGAGCGCACTCCCATCCCCCGATACCATTTACCGAGGCGCAATCTCGGTCGCATCGGTGCCGGCGCCAACGCATAGGTCCGTCGTTGACGCGTCGGATTCGCGCGTCGTGAAGGTGGGAGGGGATATGGGGACTATTCCGAAGAATGGGAAGACTCATCTCGAGCCGGTGCCTGACGCTATCGTGCCGAAGGCCTCGGTGACGTCTCGCCAAACCCATCGGCCTGCCGAAGTGCAGACGGCTCGCACGAGTGAGCGACACCAGGTGGTGCATTCCGTCCTGGCGGAGAGTGTGGCCGACGTGCTTGGCATGACTGACGCAGAATTTGCGCGATGGCGTGAAGCAACGCGGGATACCGCGCCCTCGCTCGCGTCCAATCCAGCCGAGGGCGAGTTTTACTTCAACTCCACCGAGCATCCGCGCCTGATCTCGTACTGAGGACGTGCGAAGCGTTCGGCGTTCGAGCGAAATCTCTGCGATCCAGAATTTATTCAACAAGCGTGCGACTCATCGCGCGCGACCGGACAATGCCATTCGTTCGAGCGCCATGTTGTTCGTGCATCGAATGATGCGCGAACAACATGCTTTTTTTCAGACGATGAGAATTTTCTAGTCCCTTAAGGAGGAGTCGAGCGCTATCGTTCAAGGCATCGGATTTCACGTAGCTGTTTTTTCGGGATTTCCAGTTCGGAATGGCGCGATGTCGCAGTGACTTGATAAATTTTGTCGTCGCGGACGCGTCCTCGAGGCGATTTTTTGATAGTCATGTTTGGAATTTTCTCAATGAGCTTGATTGATCGAGAGAGTTATTTGAGTTTGCCTTCTTCCGAGTTTGGATCGGATGGTTTCTTTTTGGCGCGAAAAATAAATATTGTCGTCGCGGACGCTTATCCAATGATCGTGCAGGGGCTGCGTTACATATTCTCAAGCGTGGAAAATATGCAGATCGTTGCCGAAACGAACACGTTGTCCGGTATGGCGTCGCTGCTGACGAGTTACCAGTGCGATGTGTTGATCTGCGACTATTCCTTTGGCGATGATCCGGAACCGGATGGAATGAGGATGCTTGAAAGCATTCGGAGAAATCACCCGAATGTGAAGATTGTTCTTCTAGCCGAATTGCGAGATGGACTGTCCATTCGGCGCGCGCTGAAAAATGGTGTCTCGGCATTCGTCGTGAAGTCCAGCGACGACTCACTTTTCCTGCCGAAGATTGTCGAGAAAGTCATGCGCGGGAAAAGGTATGTGGATCCGGACATAGCGGGAGAAGTACTTTGCGATTTCAATCGAGATGGCGGCCGGCACACGCGAGCCGATCTATTGTCGCCGCGCGAGCTGGATGTAGTGCGGCTCTTTGAGCGTGGAATGGCAGTGGGGGAAATTGCGGAAAAACTGCGTCGAAGTCGAAAGACAATCAGTACTCAGAAAGCCAATGCAATGAGGAAATTCGGCGTGAAGACCGATATCGATCTGGTGGACGCCGTGAGAGATATGCTTTGGCAGCATCAGTCGACTCGATCTTTTTGATTGCGGCCCGTTGGTCTACTGACGATGATTTTCGGGGATGAAAGGGCCGAGCAATCCATTTTTAAATTTAGGTTTCGAGTTCGATATGATTGAAAATTGTAAGAGGCTTGCGCCGTTGTGCCCGGCTTTCGTGATGGTTGCCACATTGCTTTCTTCATGCGGTGGCGACTCCGGGGAAGGAGGCGGTGGGCAGGGGCAAGAACGCGGCAACGCGATTTCCGAAACAACGACAGGTGAGGAGTGGGCAGGAAATAACAGCACTCGAGAGGATGACAATACCTGGTATCGGCATTGTTTTGCCGACGACACATCGGTCGCGTCGCCGTCGATCCGCGCAGGGACGCCGTATGGCAACGAGGTCATCGTTAAGATGCGGAAATCGTCCGGCGAAATGCAGGACTACAGCGTCATGATGGAAGGTGGCATGCATGACCGGGAGCGGCTCGACCGAGTGGTCGAGCGCATCAATCGGCGTCATGCAGCCATGTTGTTGCATCCGCTCGGAAGCAGCGCGATCGGTGACGGCACGTCGGGCGATTTGCTTTCAGTAAAGCGTCCGATGTCAGGCGGTGCTGCTGTTGTCGAGGTGTCGACTGCCGCGAATTCGGTTGCGGGTGTTGTCGAGGAACTGACGCAGGAACCCGAAATCGAATACGCGGAATTGAATTACAAGGTACAGTCGTCCGCCATCGAACAGCCTGACGTACAACATCGCGATGCCTGGTATTTGCACAACGTCGACGCCGGGATCAGGATCGACCAGGCGTGGCGTGTCACGCAAGGCGTGCCGGGCGCGGTAACTGCCGTACTCGACACGGGTGTGACGTCTCACCCGAACCTCGTTTCTCATCTGCTTCCCGGGTACAACTTCGTGACCGATTCCTTCGCGGAGAATGGCAGCGGCCGAGGTTCGGATGTTCAGGATCCCGGTGACTGGATTGGCCAGGACGAATCAGGTGCATTTGCGCAAACCGTGCGGAACAGCAGTTGGCATGGGACGAGCGTCGCCGGCGTTGTGGCGGCAACGATGAGCATGAACGGTTGGGAAGATCGTCGTCAAGCGAGAATTTTGCCGGTGCGCGTGCTCGGAAAGGGCGGAGGGCGAACGAGCGATGTGGTCGACGGGATGCGATGGGCGGCGGGGCTGCCGGTTGTCGGTGTGCCTGAAAATCCGCATCCGGCAAAGGTGGTCAATCTGAGCCTTGGCTCTGTCGGTGTTTGCAGTCGAACATTTCAGGAGGCGGTCGACGATCTCGTTGAGCAAGGTGTGACCGTTGTTGCCGCTGCGGGTAACGATGGTGTCAACGAGATCGATGCACCGGCGAATTGTCGGGGCGTTATATCCGTGGCGGGAAGCGATCCGACCGGTCGCCGCGTGTCCGACAGCAATACGCATCCACGCGTGACGCTGAGCGCACCGGGGACGAAGATCTGGACGTTGTCGAATACTGGGAAGCAAGCACCGGCCGATGCCTCTTATGGCTACATGCATGGCACCAGCCTGGCGGCACCACAGGTGTCTGGCGTGGTGTCGCTGATGTTGGCGACCAATCCCTGGTTGACCCCCTCTGAAGTCGCGAGCATTCTGAAACGCACCGCCCGTTTTACGTCGATCGTGTCGACGACACGATCGTGCAGGGTGATTCCGCCTGGGCGCGGGATACTTGATGCGCAAGCCGCCGTATCGGCCGCTGCAGCCGAACGAAATAGCGGTGGCCAATAGTGAAGGGGATGATGTCTGGTTGAATGGCGCTGCCTCGTCCGATTTTGCAGGCAGGGAGCCGACTTGTTTACGTGGATCCCGCCCGCAAGGTGTTGAGCCTGGTGACCAGTTGCTCGACTTGTGCGTAAAAGGCCGCCAGTGCCGCCTCGTGACCGGCCACCCCATTCAGTCGAAGCCGGGTTGACAAGCTTTCGCCATAATTGGCCAGGACGTCCGAGCCGAACAATTTACTGGCGCCAGCGATGCGGTGAATACGATCGGCCGCGGCCACCGCGTTGCCGTTTGCTACCGCGGCCCGAAGGAGGGCAATATCCTTCGTGGTTTCGATCAGGAATCCCTGTATCAACGTCGCCAAGTGTGTGCCCTCTTCGGGCGACTGGGGCGGCGCAAGCCAGTGCGTGGCGTCTGTTCGTGTCTGGCACGGCGAAATTGCTATCCAGTGCGTCAGCTGTTCGCGCAGCACCGCCAACGTGGTCGGTTTGACGAGTAGGCCGTCCATGCCGGCTTCCGTACACCGGATCGCTTCGTCAGGCAATGCGTTGGCCGTCAAGGCAAGAATGGGGATATGCCGCGACCGGTGCTCCCGTGAGCGGATGCGCTTTGCCAGCTCGTAGCCGTCCATGCCCGGCATTGCGCAATCGCTGAGTACCAATGCGATATCGGAATCGTCCAGTACGTGGAGTGCGTCCATGCCGTTGGATGCCGCGATAGCGGTATAACCGAGCCGTTCGAGTTGTGCCTCGATGACGAGGCGATTGACCGGATGATCGTCGACGACAAGAATTCGAATTCCTGACGGTTGATACTCAATGGACGGCAGACGGGCAGCGGTTTCGGTGAATCGAGGGGAATCGACGATATGGAGGCAAAGTGCTTCGACTGCGGCGTACGTCAGCGGATTGTGGCTAAGTCGACGCCTGCCGTCAGGTGCGATCTCGTAGCCCGTCGGGATGGGCTCGTCCGTAAGTCCGATAACCGCTCCATCGTCACTGATATTGTCGAGTCGGCTTTCGTCGACAAAGTGCAGGTCTGCCTGCGAACCGGATCCGGTGGCGATGACACCGAGAGGCACCAGGAGTTCGCGTAGTGCGGTGGCAAGCGCGATGTCCGGTAAGTCGATACGGGCCTGCTTGCCTGCCAGCGGCGTGGCGCGAACGAGGAGGTGTACGTTCAGATCGAATTCGACAATGATCCGCGTCCCGACGCGGGGAGTGCTTTTAATGTGGATGGTTCCGTGCATCAGTTCGACCAGGCGTTTGCAGATGGTCAATCCCAAGCCAGTGCCGCCGAAGCGGCGTGCGATTGAAGTATCGGCCTGTGCGAAAGGGGTGAACAGGCACTGCAGTTGCTCCGGCGTGATGCCGATGCCGGTGTCATGTACCGTGAAGCGAACACGCTGGCACGTTTTGCGGTAGTCCATGACCTCGATACTGATGCCGACCTCCCCGTTTTCCGTGAACTTGATTGCGTTGCTCAACAGATTGAAGAGAACCTGGCGAAGACGCAGGCCGTCGGTCTCCAACTCGGCGGCAAGTCTGTTGCTCACGAAATTGCGAACGATGAGGCCTTTGTCGTGGGCCAGCGTGGCTGCTACGGCACTGACGCCGTCCAGGAGCGCGCGCAGGTCGGTCGGTTCGGTCACGATCTGCAGCCGTCCGGCATCGATCTTCGAGAAATCGAGAACGTCGTCGAGAATCTGTATCAAGGTCATCGAGGATTCACCGATCATGTGAAGCATGCGCTGCTGCTTGGTGCTCAACGACTCGTGGCGCAGTAGCTCGAGCATCCCAATGATTCCGTTCATCGGTGTGCGTATCTCATGACTCATGGTGGCCAGGAATCTCGATTTTGACGCTGCCGCTATTTCGGCGGCTTCTTTCGCGCGGGCCAGTTCTTTGGCTTGCGCCTTGGCGTCAGTGACATCCGACCAGACTCCGCTCCAGAATATCGTCCCGTCGCGCTCGGTTTGCGGCGTTGCTTCCGCATGAATCCAGCGCTCGCGTCCATGGGAAAGGCAGCGAAAATCGATGGAGACTGGCTTCATGGTCCGCGCCGAGTATCTGACTGCCGATTTGATAAGAGATCGGTCGTCGTGGTGAACACGTGAAAGCAGCGTCAGGGCATCGGCTTCCATCGTCTGTGCATCCAGATCCCACAGGGCACGGGTATTACCACCCACATAAGGAAAGCGTAGCGCACCATCGGGTGTGCGACGAAGTTCGAAGACGACCGCCGGGAGATGGGCGGTCACGCGCCTCAATCGTTGGTCCAAAGCGCGTGCATGTTGTTCCGCGTTGCGAATGGTTGTGACGTCGACCAACGTGACCAGCAGGCCGCCCGGTTTTCCGCTCGGCAATTGAAAAGGATGCATCCAGTACAGCCAGGATCGCTGCTTCTGGTTGCCATCCATGAGGTCAAGCTCGCCATGATGGGGTTGTTTCCGATCCTGAGCTTCCTCGCTCATCGCGTGGATTTGAGTACTCCATGCGGGTTCCAGCGGTGACGCCTCAAGAATCGTCTTACCGATCAAATCCTCGCGTTTGACCGAGAATGCGGTTTCATAAGCGAGGTTGATCGCAATATATCGGTTGGTGCTATCTTTGGCGACCAGCGGATACGGAAGGGACTCCATCAGCGCTTCGCGAAAGCTGAGCTGATCGGCCAGCTCATGTTCGGCCGCCAGCCGCTGACGAACCTCATGACGAAGCCGGACGTATGCGGTGATAACGATCGCCAATATGATCGCGGCACCCAGCACCGTAAGCTCGAACGTTCTCCACGGCAGGCCGGCCGAATATCGAGGCCAAAGCCACCGGCTCCGAATGCGTTGCCGTTCCTTTGGCGGGATCGCAGCGATCGCTCGGTTGATCAAGGGAACCAACCGGGCGTAACGGTGGTTGATTGCAATACTCAGCCTGCTGTCGATATTGGCCGGTGACACGATTTTGAGAACGCCGGGAAAGTAGTTCCGGATGTCGAAATCGACGATCGCGGCGTTTCCGACATAGGCATCGGCACGCCCCTCCGCTACTGCTTTCATCGCTTGATAGGCATTCGCGGCCACGGTAATTTCAGCGCCGGGCATCTGGCGCCGTATCGTGGCGGGAAGCTCGCTGGGATCGGAGATGACTATCCGGCGGCCGGCGAGATCGACGATACCCTGGGGCGACGCGTGAGGGCGGGTGACGATGACGTCGGGGAGGGTGATAAACGGAGTGCTATAGAGCAAAACGTTGTTACGGGTGGCCGGCGTATTGACCGGTGCGACGGCATCCAGTTGACCCGATTGTGCGAGCGACAAGGTTTCCGCCCACGAATTCGTTTTCACGAGGGCAAAGCGAATGCCTAGTGATGTCGAGATATGTTCCAGGTAGTCTGCGACGATGCCATTCGGGCGATCGTCTACGTCAATGTAGGCGATGGGCGCCCATTCGGGGTCAATGCCCAGTTTGATCGGGGGAAGCGAAGCCAGCCACTTGCGATCGTCCGAGGTGAGCGCCAAACGGTCGATCGTGCCATGCGTTCGCATTGGCAACACGACCTTTGTCGGCCAGTATTGCGTCAACCGAAGCATCGATTTTTCAACATTGTCAGCTGTTCCGGAGTCGATTGGGCACGTAGTCAGAGCGACTATGGCAATGATGCAGATCAACCGGCGGCTGACCCAGAAAGTCTTGTTCAAGATTGACGTACCGTGCGCTGGGGATTGCGATGCTGCGGCCTATGCGGCGCGCGTACATTTCAGTTGGGTTCGCTGTGGGCCTTGTCGTTTGCGCTGGCATGGCACCTGCTCCCAGGCCATACGCCACGCATGATGGCAGCCGTGCTCAGGCAAGCACTGTCAGCCATTGAGTCCGAGGTTAACGACGTACCCGTAGAGTTCGGCATCGCTTTTGAGGCCGAGTTTGCGCTTTGCCGATATCTTGGCCCAACTGACCGTCTTGATGGTGCGATGCAACATCTGGCCGACTTCCGTCGGGGATTTCCCGCTGGCAAGCAGCCGTAGCACTTCCAGCTCACGCGGCGTCAGGCTCGCAGCCCGCTGGCTTTCCGTCTCGGTCAAACCGAGTTTTGTCAATTCGCGTTGCAGCTTGACACTGATGTAAATGGCGCCTCTCAGCGCGGTACGAACGGCAGTGAATAGTTCGTTCCTTTCCGCTCCTTTTTCAACGATACCCCGTACGCCTTCGTTCAACATCGCACGCAACAAGCCGGCATTCGCCAAGTTCGTGAGCACAATGACGGGCAGGGTTGCGTGTTCTCGTCGAATGGCGGACAGCATTGCCAATCCGTCGGTACGTCCGGTGGGCATCGAGAAATCCGTGATCACGACATCGCAGGCGACGTGTGCCAGGATTGACATCAATTCACTAGAGTTGCGAGCCTCTCCCACGACGTCCATGCCATTCTGCTCGATCAGCAGGCGGCAGCCGAGCAGCATGATTGGATGGTCGTCCGCAAGCACAACGCGCAAAGCCATTTCAGAATCTCCCCCCACTCAAATATCGGCGAAGTGTATCAAGCGGGTAGAGCGTTTGGGTTCTCCGGGAGATAAAACTAGATGTGGCCTATAAAATATCCAGGAAAATAGGAATTGTCTGATATGCTATGGCATTCATGGTGCTTTAAAATTTTATGCGGATTAGGTGGTGATGTGTGATTTTATGGTGGATTTTTTATTATAGGGATAGTGTTTTTGTGAAAATTGTTGCAATCAAGATGCTGACTGTTACGGCGCGATTCTGGGGTATTTCTGCATGCGATAATGTCGGAGAAGGCCTTAAGGGTGCCGCTGAGTAAATTAAAAGAAAGATCGAGTGGAATGCGCGGCTATCGTCGTGGACGTGCATCCAGATGACTATCGTCATATCGAATCAGCCGCGCGGAGGTTGGGGGACACGGATTCGGAATTCTTGCTGGTGAGTGTGTTTCTCGTTGCCGGCGTCGTGAATGGCGATGACGTAATGCACGAGTTGCGAGAGGACGGGGATTTCGCGTCTTGATGACTGTGCTTGCGGAGATTCGGCATCAATCCATGTTCACTCCGTTGGATAGCCATCAACGTTCTGTGTGCCCCGCTGAGTGGCCGGTCGATGATGTAACGGCTCATCCATTGCTGGACTGTATCGGCACGGCTGTTGATTAACGAAGGGCTCGTCACGCAAGGCGCAACGACGTTGTTGCTTGCAACAGGCCGCGAAGGAGAAGGCGTCGCCGGATGTGCGGCGGCTTCAGTGCAAGTAGTGTGCCGCGCAGCGTGTGCTCGACTCATCGGCGCAAACCTCACGCGTCCGGAGCCCAATACCGATTTGTGGATGCGGTAGTCTCGGATTTCACGCGCCTCGCCCCGTCAACTGTTGTATCCACTTCGATGGGCGACCCATGAAACACCTTCTGGATTAAGGTGTTGCGACGACCAGTTGAATCCGCCCAGTACGCGAGTCACGAATTCCAACGCAAGCTGGCCGCTTACGGCATGTGCTGCTCGATGAGTCGCAAAGGAAATTGTTGAGACACTTAGTCCAAAATACGCCTCGAACGTCGGACCGATCTGACCCGTATTGGGATTGGCCGAGCTGCCCTGGCGTTGACCTGTCGGTCGGACTCCGGCGTTTCCCGAGCGTTCCGGACCCAGCGTTTGTGACCTGATAGGAGCTTTGTTCTGCACCGTGAGTGTCCTGTCTAGCGAGTGGGGTTGGCGATGCGCCCACTACGACGAAAACTCGCATGGAACAAAACGAAGTGATTCTGGGCGTCGACACGCATCTGGGTGCGCATGTCGGGGCTGTGATTAGTGAGACGGGAAAACTTCTTGGAACACTGTCGATATCGACCGATACGGCAGGATATCTCAACCTGGTGAGCTGGGCGAATTCGTTCGGCCATCTGCGCCGCGCCGGCGTAGATGGGACCGGCACCTATGGCGCGGGATTGACCCGCGTGCTTCGATGCTCCCGAATCTCGGGCGACGCCATCTAGAAAATTCCCGTTTACGCGAATCGTGGACAAAGCTTACTCTGCAGAAAGTAAAGAACACATTCCGTTTGATGGAGATGTGCTTCGTAATATTTCCGCCTCATACGCTGCGCCAATATTCTCATTCGATAGAGAAAGGGTTATGGGTGGTTGATTTTATCTCGTCATCGATGATTGCCGTGCCGCAAGTGGTGAAGCCCGGTCGGCGCAAATGGTGGCGCTGATTGGATGAGGTTCAGTTTGGTCGAGAAACAAATTTAATTTTAGGAAGTCTTTTGAGGGTCTGTTGTTTATTGATGGAATGGTGCACCCTGTCGTGTGGTTGATTTTCAATAATTTGATGTTCTGGGGATTAATAAAATGTATCGAGCAGTTCTCGACAGAAAGGCGGTGAGGCGAGTTGTTGTGTCTGTGTCAAGTGGGGTGGATGGAAATGGGGGCGAGTCATTGCGTGTGGCGGTATTAATGGTGGCTGCGGTGTTTGCTGCATTGGCGAGTAATGGTGCAGCTGCGGAGCCTGCGGGGGGGATTTATGTCAATAATGGAACTGATTCTCGTTGCTCTTACTTCTACGACAACGGGTACGATCCTTCTAGCTCGAAGTCCGGTGACTTTTGTAGATCAGAAGACAAAGCCACACAAAAAAATAGGGTGCTTTTTTTTAACCCTCGTGGAGACGCTTATGGCGATCCGACCGACCTTTCTCTCGGCGGAAACTTGTATGTGAACGGGGGCGGTTATTTTTCCGACACCACGATACGAGGCAATGCGACACTCAACAAGAATCTGTCGGTCGAGGGCGTGACCCGTACGGATCTATTTTCATCGCGTTATCTGAAGATGACCGACGGTGATGCGCGCGCGGCGGCAGCAACAGGCGTAGGGGCGATTGCGTTAGGGGCGGGCGCGAATGCCGACGCGGATTCGGCGGTGGCGCTCGGTAGCGCCTCGGTGGCAAAGCGTGCCAATACCGTATCGGTAGGGAATGAGCACAATGGCGGACAGCGCCAGATCGTCAATGTCGCTGCCGGCACGCAGAGTATGGATGCGGTGAACGTGAGCCAGCTTTCCGGTGTGACCCGCGCGTTGGGCGGCGGCGCTGCCCTGAATGCCGACGGAACGTTCATCGAGCCGGCATATTCGGTCGGGGGTACCAGCGTTCACACGATTGACGGCGCCCTGTCGAATCTGGACGGCCGCGTGACGAAGAACGCAACGAGCGTGGACAAACTGCAACGCAACTTCGTCGATTCCGGTCTGGTGGACAAGGAAACGGGCAAGGTGATCGCAGCGGTAACGTTCGATCAGTTGAACGCCGCGATCGCAAAGAACTGGGTTCAGATCGGCGAGGGTGCGAGTGCGACACCGAACACCATTGCAATCGGCAAGGATGCCAAAACCGGTGTGGAAGGACTGGCGGGTGCCATTGCCATTGGCGAAGGGGCTCGGGCCGCCGCTTCGGGGTCGCGCTACGTTGCTGCTCCTGTTGCCGTGGGGGACCATGCGACTGTCGATGTAAGAAACGGCTCGGCATTCGGGGGGCGTGCCCGCGTGGCAGCGGGCGCGACATGGTCGGTAGCGCTGGGTGCCGACTCCGTAGCCACGCGTGCCGACACCGTTTCGGTAGGAGATGAGCGGGGCGATCTTCAGCGTCAGATCGTGAACGTTGCAGCGGGTACGCAAGACACCGATGCCGTGAACGTGAAGCAGTTGAATGAGGTTGCCGCGGGCATGACGGCGAATACGGAAAGCATCGAGAACCTGCAAGACGATTTTGCTCATTCCCGTCTGGTGGACAGGAGGACGGGCCTAGTGACTGAGGTGGTGGCGTATGACCGACAGTCAGGCGACACGGCGGATCGACGCTCGGTGACGTTGGGTGGCGCGGGCGCGGCAGTGCCCGTGGCGCTGAAGAACGTCGCGGCCGGCGTTGCCGATACCGATGCCGTGAACGTCGGTCAATTGCAACCGATACGAGACGATCTGGACGATATCAACCTTTCCATGACCTCCATCAAGATCAGGCCGGAGGGTGTGGCCGCGAACGCGGTGGGCATGAATACCGTAGCGATTGGCTCGGGTGCGAACGCGACAGCGGACGGCTCGCTGGCGCTCGGCGGCGGTTCGCGTGCTAACGGGCTCAAATCGGTCGCGATCGGTTTCAATTCGGTCGCTACCGACGAGAACCAGGTGTCGGTGGGCGACTCGGGTCTTGAACGTCGTATTTCGAACGTGGCGCAGGGTACGAAAGGTACCGACGCAGTCAACCTGGATCAGCTGAAGAAAGCGATGGGAGCGGTGTCAGACCAGACCAAGAAGCTGTCGTCGGATCTGAAGTCGGGACACAGCTTGCTGGTGGCCAGTCTCCTCGCTCACAAGGATGTGATTGCATACGACGATGAAATGAAGAGCGCGATCACGCTGTCCGGCGAGCATGGCGTGACGCTGAAGAACGTGGCGGCCGGCGCGGTGAGCGCGACGAGCACCGATGCGGTGAACGGCTCGCAGCTGAACAATACGGCCACGAGTGTCGCGAACGCGATTGGAGGCGGTGCGGTAGTTGATGAAAGCGGGCGGATCACTGTTGATTCGATTGAAGTGGGCGGTCACAAGTACGCGACGATATCGGAGGCGGTGCGGGCTGCTGCGGCGTATGGTGCGACGGATTCGTTGGCGGTGCGCTACGACCTCGATTCGCACGGCAACCCGAACTTCGGTTCGGTGACGCTGGGCGGGCCGGCTTCGGCGCCGGTGATGCTCACCAACGTTGCCGACGGCAAGAGCCGGTACGACGCGGTGAACTACGGCCAGCTATCTGCACTGCGAAGCGATTTGGAAAACCGCTTGGACACGATGGACGATCGTGCCAGCAAGATCGAAACCGATGGCGATGATTCGGACGGTGATGATCGAGGCGTGACGCAGGCCAATCTCGGCAACGACGCAAACAACGTTGCGACTGCCCCGGGTTCGACGATCGGCGACGATGGCGGCAATGCCGTGGCTACCGGTGCGAATTCCACGGTGCAAGCTTCGGGCGGTACGTCGATCGGTATCGGCCCTCTGTCCGCTGGTTCGAGCACGACGAACAGCAATGGTATCTCGGCTGACCTGAACGGCACCGGCAGCGACAAGCCGACCGTCACCGCCGGCTCGAACTCGGTGGCGATCGGCGCGAACTCGACGGACGGCGGCCGCCAGAACGTCGTGTCGGTCGGCAGCGACACGCAGCAGCGTCAGATCATCAACGTCGCACCGGGTACGCAAGGCACCGATGCGGTCAACGTGAACCAGCTGACGCAGGTGCAGACGACGTTGTCGTCGGCCTTGTCGAACCAGCAGACGCAGATCAACATGCTGGGTTCGCAACTGCAGCAGACCGACCAGATGGCGAAGCAGGGTATCGCGGCCGTCGGCGCGATGGCGTCGGTTCCGCAGCTCGATCGCGACGCCAACTTCGGGATGGGTGTCGGCACGTCGACCTTCCTCGGCCAGAAGGCGATGGCGGTCAACATGCAGGCGCGCCTCACGGAGAACTTGAAGGCGTCGATCAACGGCGGCTTCAGCGGCGCTCAGAAGGTGATCGGCGCCGGCATGCTGTACCAATGGAAGTAACCCGTCGCGCCGCCATGCCGCCCGGCTCCCCAGCCGGACGGAACGCGGCCCCGACGGCAGGACGAGTCCGCCGCGCGACGCGTGGCGGGTTTCGGTCAACCCAAGTTTTGAGGACGTAACCGTGAACAAACTCGCTTTCGCACTCGCCCTGTCGGCGATGGCGCTCGCCGCGTGCTCGACCGCATCGGGCCCGACCTACAGCGCCTCCGAACTGCAGCCGCGTGACGGCATGCGCACGTTCCAGGTGGACTGCCACGGCCTGCTGTCGGGCCCGCAGACCTGCATGAAGGCCGCCCGCAAGATCTGCGGCGACCAGCCGGTGCGCGTCGTCGATTCGGCCCGCGCGCTGCGCGACAAATCCGATCCCGCGACGCTGGTGTTCCAGTGCGGCGCCGCGCCGGCCGAAGCGGCATCGGCTGCCGAACCCGCACCGGCACCCGCGCCCGCCGCGGTCGAACACGTGAACCTCGCGGGCGACACGCTGTTCGCGACGGGCCTGGCCACGCTGACGCCCGCCGCACACGCATCGCTCGACAAGCTGCTGAACGAACGCGAAGACCGTACGTATACACAGGTCACGGTCACCGGCTATACGGATTCGGCCGGCAGCGACGCATCGAACCTCGCGCTGTCGAAGCGCCGGGCGCAAACCGTCGCGAGCTACTTGAAGGCGCACGGGCTGAAAGCGCAAGCCGTGTCGGTCACGGGCCGCGGCAGCGCCGATCCGGTCGCGTCCAACGCGACGGCCGAAGGCCGTGCGAGCAACCGCCGCGTCGAAATCTCGTTGCAACACTGAGCAGCCGGCCACGGGCGCTCCCCGCGCCTGCTTCGACGACCTTGACCGGCCGGGCCTCCGCGTATTCTCGATGCCATTTCACCGGGGCCCGGCACCCGCGATGTTGGCTATGTCAAAGTTCGCGGGCCCCCTCCACAATTGAAACGGTCCGAAGAAATCAGGCAGGTCAACGGCGTCATTGCAAGCCCTTGGATCGCGCTTATAAAAAAATAGGATTGCGCTGATTGTGACGGGGTGCCTGCCGTGAAAAATTGATTGAGGGGCTGGAATCCGGGGTTCTGGCCTCTGTGTCTCTGATGGAGTTTTCCTCGCTTGCTATCTCAGGAGCGAGGTTTTTTTGCGTTCCATTTGCGTCACGCTTGCCGCATATAACCCTGCACAGGATGCACAGGTCAGGAGCGCCCGCCTCAACCCAGCGAGCCGACGATGCTGACTTCCTTGTTTTCGGGGATTTCGTTGTACGACAGCACGGCCAGGCACGGCGAGAACAGCCTGGCGTAGCGTGCCAGCATCGGTCGGATACGCGGTACCACCATTAGCACGGGGGCCGCACCCATCTGTTTCATTTGCTCGACCACGGCCGGCATATGCGTTTGCAACTGCGAGAGCACGTTCGCTCGACCGGAAAGTTGTCCGGCGGCGCACGCGTGCCCGATTGTTCGGCCCGGCTCAGCGCGCCCAGCAGGATGTTCTCGAGTTCCGCCGTCAAGCTGGAACTGGGCGGCGCCCGGAACCCGCTGGACCTGATGAGCGAAAACCACGCAGCACAGCTCATCGCCAACGGACAGGCGGTAAGCCTGGTGGGGGAGTTGGACTTCGCCAAGGCGACGGACCAGCTCAACAACTACCTCACGGCAATTAAAGGCTCGTACCATATTTACGGGCGCATGAAGCAGTTGTCGCTGGTCGACGTCATCCGAGGCCGCGCTCATGGAGATGCGATCCGCCGCACGCATTCCCGGCTACCCGGTCGACCGGTGTGACGATGCGCATGCAGCTGGCGAGGCGCGGCGCTGGTACGAAAGCGGCTGTTGTACCGGCCGCGATGTCGCCGGCCGGGCTGCGGCCATTGGTCCGGCCGGCCAGGGCGATCGAAGCAGTGCGCGCACCGGGCGCCACGACGGCTTTTACTGCGCGACAGGTGCTACTGAATGCCGAGGTCATGGCCGCGCAGCGTACGCTGGCGTTCGTCGAGACGGCAACCGGGCAACTGCGCGGGCTGAAGGGCGCGATCAGCGCAATGCTGAGTGGTGCCGAGCGCGATGCTTGCGACGCCGTTGCGCACATCGAGACGTTCGACGCGCTCTGGCGTGACCGGGCCGCACTGACATACCGGCTCGACCGCGCACTGGCCGCTACGGGCGTGCGCGCATCGGTGGCGGAGGACGGACAGGTGGACTTTACCGTGGCGGAATCTCGCTGGTCCGATGGACGAGATCATCTGATGGTGCAGGGTCGTGGGAAACGTTTCCCCGGTGGCCGGCCTGGCTGCGTACTGACCGATGCCGTCCCGGAAGCCGTGGATCCGGCACGCTGGCGATTGGTCGAACGTGCGTCGCAGCTAGAACCGCTGCTCAAGCTTTGAAGGAACGCGATACGCGCGATTCCGCGGCGCTGATCTTGCGTATCGCGCGGGCGCGCAGGCGATCGAAACGGCGGGACGATCCAGTCGTGGCTATCCAGGCGCTCCCGAGCGCGGGTTCTCTCAGGTGCATTTGATCAATGCGCTTGCCCTTCCAGGTTCTAATCAACCAACCGTCGTCGCAATGCAACTATCCGCACAGATTTCAGGTGTGCGTCCAGGACTTCGGCGGGCGTTTTCGATCAGGTTCGACTGATCCTTTGCCGTGCTGCGAAACGTGCGTCACCTTCCGGGCTCGCGAATCGAGGTCGGTCGTGTCAGCTTTCATCGTCGGTACGTCCGCAAGGGCGGGTTGCGAGCGCAATCGTGGACCGATTCCGCGGCCCATACGGCCTTCAAATGACGCGTACCCATGAAACGTCATCCGAGTCATTGCGTCCCCCACTCGATGCACGCATAACCCAAAAATAAATCGCAGCGTGCCCGCCCGAAAAACGCCACCGGATAATTCTGGAATTAACTCCAATAGCCTAAATTACAACGGTTTATTAATTAATTGTTGATAATCTATTCTCGATACGGGTAATCTGTTGTTCGACCGGCAGGCGACGCTCACTCGAAACGATGACGTGCATGCTGCGGATGGTGAATCGATTGAAGAGGGTGCTTGGAAACTACACGGATTCTACAGATCCGCCTGGCGCAAACAAATTGACGCAAGTGCGTAAATTTCTCGTGCGTCAGTGTGCGCCTGTGACGTGAAAATGCCAATAAATCAGGTTTGTAATCATAAATTAATTGGTGGCGATATCCAGTAGATTTTTTAGGTTGCGTTGAGATTTAGAGGAAAGAATGAGCAAGCGATGTAAGGTTGTTTCGGATGCGGTGCTGCATGCGGCGGTGCGTGAAATGTTTCAGGTTTCCATCGTATTGGTCACCGCCGCGGGCATCGGAGGCGGTGTGCTGTTTTCATCTGATGCGCGCGCAGGTGCAATGCCTGATGACCCATATGTCGGATATGAAGCATCCGATGTTAGCAGGTGTGTTAATGGCGATAAATCAGTTCGCGATTGTCTTAGATGGGATAACGCGAATGCCAGTGGCGTGCGTGGAACCCATTTGTCTCAGATGGCGGGCGGAAGTTTTGCCTACCTCACATCCAGAAACGGGACGACCGATATTGCGTGGTCTGGCGTATGGGCGGGGAATAAATCAGCTGGGCTTTTTTATGGCGACGACCCTTTAAGCGCGAACCGGATGGTGATCGATGCCGAAGGCACAACGATTGCTGGCAATAAGCTTGTCTTGTCGTCCACTCAGGGGATCAATGTTTCCGGTTCCAGAATCACCAATATTGCGGCAGGTGGGCAAGCGACCGATGCGGTCAACGTCAGCCAACTCTCGAGTGCGGTCGATACCCTTGGGGGCGGCGCAAAGGTGAATCCGAATGGGACAATTGCAGCGCCGAAGTACCAGGTCGGTGACATCACCTACGGTAACGTCGGTGATGCGATTTCGGCCGCAGCGGAGATCGGTCGCGATACCGATCCGAATGCGGTCGAGTACGACGATGAGGCCAAGAGTGCGGTTACGCTGTCTGGCAAGAATGGTACGGCGCTGAAGAACGTTTCAGCCGGCGCGATGAATGCGACGAGCCTGGACGCTGTGAACGGTTCGCAGTTGTACGGTGAGTCGAAGAGTGTGGCGAGCGCGCTGGGCGGCACTTCGACGGTGGACGCCGCAGGTAAGGTGACGGCACCGACGTACTCGCTGGACGGCGGCAAGAGCACTACGCACAACGTTGGCGATGCGATGTCGAATCTGGACGACCGCGTGACGACGGCTGCAACGAACGTAGACGAGCTGCAAGATGATTTTGTCGAATCCGGCCTGGTGGACAAGCGGACGGGCAAGGTGATCGAGGCGGCAACGTCCGAGCAGTTGAACGCCGCTATCGCAAGGATCGGCGATAACGACTGGGTGCAGATCGGCAAGGGGGCGAATGCAACGCCGCGCACCATTGCGATCGGCAAGGATGCCAAAGCCGGCGTGGAAGGGCTGGCGGGTGCCATTGCCATTGGCGAAGGGGCTCGGGCCGCCGCGTCGGGGTCGCGCTACGTTGCTGCTCCTGTCGCCGTGGGGGACCACGCGATCGTTGATGTAAGAAACGGCTCGGCATTCGGGGGGAGTGCCCGCGTGGCAGCGGGCGCGACATGGTCGGTGGCGCTGGGTGCCGATTCTGTCGCCACGCGCGTCAATACCGTTTCGGTGGGGGATGAGCGGGAGGACCTTCAGCGTCAGATCGTCAACGTTGCGGCGGGTACGCAAGACACCGACGCCGTGAACGTGGCGCAACTGCATGGCGCGGCCACGAGCCTGGCGAGCGCGATCGGGGGCGGCGCGACGGTCGATGAAAACGGGCACATTGCAGTTCATCCGATTGAAGTGGGCGGCCACAAGTACACGACGATATCGGAGGCGGTGCAGGCGGCTGCGGCGTATGGTGCGGCGTATGGTGCGACGGATTCGCTGGCGGTGCGCTACGACCTCGATTCGCACGGCAAGCCGAACTACGGTTCGGTGACGCTGGGCGGGCCGTCGGTAGCACCGGTGATGCTCTCCAATGTGGCCGACGGCAAGAGCCGGTACGACGCAGTGAACTACGGCCAGCTATCTGAACTGCGAAGCGACGTTGAAAACCGCTTCGGTACGATGGACCATCGTGTCAGCAAGATCGAAACCGAGGGCGGTGATGGCCGGGTCGTGACGATGGCCAATCTGCTTAGCGACGCCAACAATGTGGCAGCCGGCTCGGGTTCGACGGTCGACGGCGACGCCGGAAACACCGTGGCACTCGGTGCGAACTCGGCGGTGCAAGCGTCGGGCGGGACGGCGATTGGCGCGGGGGCTGATGCACATGCAATCAATAGCACCGCGATCGGGCAAGCTACATCAGCTCGCGGCGAGAACAGTACGGTAATCGGTCAAGGTGCGACAGCGTGGGGCAATAACAGCGTTGCAATCGGTGCGGATTCGGTCGCAGAGGCGGACAACAGCGTGTCGTTCGGCAACAGCGCCACTGGCACGACCCGCACGTTGACCAACGTGTCGGCCGGCGTTGCACCGACGGATGCGGTCAACGTCCAGCAGCTCAACGACTCCGTGAGCGGCTTGCGGTCGCAGGTCGAGCATGATCGTGCGGATGCGAATGGCGGCACGGCGTCGGCGGTGGCCATCGCGTCGCTGCCGCAGGCGCCCGCGCCAGGCAAGAGCGTCGTGGCAGTGGGGGGGGGGACGTATGCCGGTCAGTCCGCGCTTGCAGTGGGTTTGTCCACCTATGCGGGTCGCTGGATCTTCAAGGCGTCCGGCTCGACAAACACGCGAGGGACCGTGGCGGGCGGTGTCGGCGCCGGCTTCGTGTGGTGAGCAACCGAGATGAGGCGTCCGGAGCGAGATCGTGAGCAGTAACTCAAATCCGATGGTGGTATTTCCTCATCTAGCTTCATGAAGCTGATCTTTGATGAGTCTATATGTTCTCAATTTTTAAGAAATTTCCGATTGTGCTTGGTATGGCCGTTGCCGCCGTATGCGCGACTGCAGTCGCGGCCACCGTCCCGGCGAGCACCGGCAACGACGGGCCCGCGTACGGCCCGCGCCTGGAAGGGTTCGCGTATCCGGCGCCCGTGCACGAATACGCGTTCGTGTCGCAGCGCGAAACCCTCGAGATGGCGTACCTCGACGTGCAGCCCGCGCACCCGAACGGCCGCACCGTCGTGCTGCTGCACGGCAAGAACTTCTGCGCGGGGACCTGGGAGGACACGATCGGCGTGCTGAGCCGAGCCGGCTTTCGCGTGATTGCGCCGGACCAGATCGGCTTCTGCAAGTCGTCGAAGCCCGAGCGCTACCAGTACAGCTTCCAGCAACTCGCGCGCAACACGCACGCGCTGCTCGAATCGGTCGGCGTGAAGTCGGCGACGATCATCGGCCACTCGACGGGCGGGATGCTCGCGATCCGCTACGCGCTGATGTATCCGAAGGCGACCGACCAGCTCGTGCTCGTGAACCCGATCGGCCTCGAGGACTGGAAGGCGCTCGGCGTGCCGCCGCTGTCGGTCGACTACTGGTATGCGCGCGAACTGAAGACCAACGCCGACGGCATTCGCCGCTACGAGCAGGCGACCTACTACGCGGGCAAGTGGTCGCCGTCATACGAGCGCTGGGTGCAGATGCTCGCCGGCATGTATCGCGGCGCGGGCCGCGACGCGGTTGCGTGGAACTCCGCGCTGATCTACGACATGATCCTCACGCAGCCCGTGGTCTACGAATTCGGCGCGATCCGCGTGCCGACGCTGCTGCTGATCGGCGACAAGGACACGACCGCGATCGGCAAGGAGGCGGCGCCGCCCGACATCCAGGCGAAGCTCGGTCGTTACCCGGAGCTCGCGAAACGCACGCAGGCCGCGATTCCCGGCGCGCAGCTCGTCGAATTCCCGGCGCTCGGGCATGCACCGCAGATCCAGGATCCGGACGCGTTCCACAAGGCGCTGCTCGACGGGCTGGAGGCGGTGCGTCCGCAGTGACGCACGCAAGCGCTGAGTATGACCTGAGTTCTCGTTGAGAATAGCGAGCCGGTGATCGCCAGGCGCCGTGCCGAACATGGCAGCAGCCTTGGCAAATATTGCTGGATCGTCGAACGCGCGCATGCCACGGCAGCGGTATGACCTGCTGGCGAAGATTGCGGGATTGGCAGGCGGCAGGTGTGTGGGCCAGGCTGCATCTGGCGATGCTTCGCCGGTTGCGTGAGCACGATCAGATTGATTGGGAGCGGGCAAGCATCGATGGCGCCAGCGTTTCCAGCCCCCCGGGGGCTGGAAACCGGCCCCAACCCGACGTACCGGGGCAAGCTCGGGTCGAAACGACACATCGTCGTAGATGCGCGAGGGATTCCGCCGGGCGTCACGGTCACGGGGGCCAACCGGCACGATTCGACGGCAGTCGAGTCCACGCTCGATGCCATTCCCGCAGTGTCGGGCCTGAATGGCGAGCCCCGCAAACGCCCGAAGGGATACGACTTTGCTCGCTGTTGGCGTTACCTGAAGCAGCGTGGCATCATGGCCCGTATCGCTCGTCGACGTGTGGAAAGCACGGAGCGGCTCGGACGGCATCGCTGGGTAGTCGAGCCCACGCATGCCTGGTTTGCTGGCTTCGGCACACTGCGCATTCGATTCGAGCGTCGTCTCGACATTCAGGTTGCGTTGCTTTCCCTTGCTGCTGTCGTCATCTGTTCTCGCTTCGTTGATGGCTTGTGTTAGCGACTCTAAGGTGGCGAGCGTGCCGGATTCTACATGGGAGTCGTGCAGCTTCGTCGCTCCCGCTTTTTAGTGTTTATTTAGTGTTCGAGCGAGTCGGCGCGAGTTTCGTTTTAGAGGGCCGGAGCGAAAAGCCTTGCGGGCATTGGCTCGCAGCACAGCCACGATTCAAAGTTAAATGAGTCGTGATTGATTAGTTTAACCAACCATATCGAAAATGGATACGGGCCCCGTGCATGCACTACTACCGATGTACGGTCCGGGGTGATGTGTCGACGGGGAGAATCCAGCAGAGCGGTCGGAATCGACTCAAGAAGGTTTCTCAGAGGGATATAGCGCGTGCCGATCCATCGATCGTGCGCGTTCCATGACCAACATGTTGATGGGGGGCGTTAGAGTACGGATCGCTCGAAAAATATAGGGCAAGGAGACTATATGCGCGATGGCGCTAGATAGGCGATATTTTTTATTGTGGCGGCCGAATGCTGTTATTTGCTATTTTTGCGAGAGGATTAAGCATTGCGCATCGCGCCGTGGGCGAGCGGGTTTCTGCCGGTGAGCTTGCTCAGGAGTCAGGGTCGATGTTCTGGCGTGTGCCGGCTGCCAATGTGACGCGTAGGTTGGCCCCACTCCAGCGGGTCGAGGCACCTATTCTTTGAGGGGCTGGCAACTTGCCTGATCGCGTGAGTCGCCAAACGGTCGGGACGGAGATGCCGAACAAGCCGGCGACAGTCCGTACATCAACATAGGCAGCGTTAGGCAACTGGTCGAACTGCTGGAGGGCGTGGGGCAGTGCTGGACCGTGGAGGCTGGATGTCATGGGCTTACTCCGATGAGGATCAGTGCGGGTCAGGCCGCAGAATGTCGTTGCATGCACAACGCATTCAGTTTGGGCGACATCTCGGCGGACGGAGTGCTGTAGCACGGTGAAATAGTACGGATTTGACTATTTCACCGCACATGCTGATGGAGCAGTTGACGCCGTATCGGGAGATGTCCGACGCGCGGCGCTGTTTCAGTCGGGATGGCGGCTAATGTCTCGCCGATGTTCGATAGCGTCGCGGATCCGAGCCAGATGTTTATTGATGGTGCGGCGCGACAACGTCACGCCGAGGTCGTCGGTGGCGCGTTCGATGGCGGCGGGATCCAGGTTGCCGGCGCGCGCGGCGGCTGCGATGAGGATCAGGAGTGTGGTCTGCTCGCGCGGATCGAGCGGATCGGGATCGTTGCCGTGCGCTGGGTCCAGGGCTGTCTCGAGGGTAGCCGGCTGATCTGGGGAGGGAAGGTCAGTTATTCGACATTGCCGCCACGAAATCTCGGCGCAGCCATGCGACGGGACATGTTGAAGACCTTTCCGCAGTTGGCCGACGTTGCCATCGACTACGCATGGGGCGGCTTGGTTGACATCACGATGAACCGGGCGCCGCATTTTGGTCGTGTGCGGCCGACGATTTATTTCGCACAAGGTTTTTCCGGGCATGGGTTGAATGTGACCGCGCTTGCAGGAAAGGTGATTGCGGAGGCCATTAATGGCCAGACGAGTCGCTTCGAGCTGTTCGCGCGAATCCCTCACCGCGACTTCCCGGGTGGCGCGCTTTTGCGCATGCCGGCGTTGGTGCTTGCGATGGGCTGGTATCGATTGCGTGATGTATTGGGATTCCGATGAGTCGTTCTCCCGGGTGACCCGGCGCGGGTCAGGGTAGTCGTTCAGACGCCAGCAGAAGAAGGCAGCTTGCTTGCGCGGGCGGGCATGCTAGCGCTTGAGCGGGGAATGGCTTCGATGGACGGAGCCTGAGTTGAATCAGGCCCTTTTATTTAATGGGGTCTTAAGATTTCGACGGGCTCGCGTGGGAGATTTGAAAAAAATGGGAAAAGTGGAAAAAGTGGTGTAAGCTGGTCCCATGATCTTGGCCCAAGCGAGGGGCGAAATGCTGAACTGGGACGACGAAATTACTGCCATCACGGACGCAGAGGCCAGGATGCTGCGCATCTCGCTAAAGCGCGTTCAGGTCATTCTCGATCGGCATGATGTGTCGCAGGTTTTGCAGAATCCGCTGGTAACGGCCAAAGAACTGCGCGAAACGCTCGAGTCGATGTATAAGACGCTGCTTGCTCAGCAGGCGAGCGTGGCGTTTGCTCATCAACGCATGGCCGAGAAACTGGCACTGGCCGCGATCTTGCGGCGATGGGGGCGTGAGCGGCGCACGCGTGCCTTCAATGAAGGCGGTATCGGCCGGCTTCCCGCGGTGATCGCAAAGGTGACGCGTAGTGCGGCCGCCAGCATGCGCTTGGTGGCGCCGATTGGCGCGCCGCCCCGGCTTGCGTGAGGAATTGGCATATGGAACTGGTATCGAAAAAGCGCGTAGCGACGAACGGAGAGGTACGGGCCGTCGTCAATGGAAACTATCGCGGCGATCCCCATAAGCTGATCAGAGAGATGGCTTCCTCCCTGGTGGTGGAGTTGTCCGATCAGTTGCCGGGACTCGCGGATAGGCCAATCTGGAGTGTCGCCTTGAAAGTCTTCGAGCGGCGCTTGGAGGATTGGTTGGTGTCCGACGATGCTGCGGCGTTGGGGGGGAGGCGACCCCCGTCGCTACCAGTAGACATGTTGAGTCCTGCAGAGGTAGTGGCACGGCAGAAGCTGAGCGCACTGACGACCTTGTATCGCTATGACAAGGATGGAAAGGTCTACTGCGTGATGCCGCGAGCGAAAAAGAATGGCCGCATGTTTCCGGCGTGGCAATTTGTCGATCCGGTTCCCAGTCTTCTGCCGCAAGTCATCGCCGAACTGCGTGGAGTGATGCAGTTTGAACTACATGCTTTTTTTGTCACCGAGCAAGATGAGTTGAACGAGTTGTCGCCGGCGGAAGTACTCGCTGGGCTACCGTTCGAATCCCGGCACGACGTGCCGCCCGAACAGGCGCGGATGTTGTCACTTCCGGTCACGGAGAGACTGAAGCGGGTTCTTGATCTTGCGAGGGAGGCGGGGCAAAGCATGTCCGATTGAGTGGCCTGGCGAATGTCATTAAGAACGGATCCGTCACCGAAACCACCGGACTATTTGAAGGGCAAGATTCCTTCTGTTGCCGCATTGACCACGGCGCTGGAAAGCACCGTGGTGCATCAGCCGGTCGGCACGTTGTATTGTCGTGCGGCGTGGGGTCAGGAGTACCTCCTGCCCCACGCGCTGACGAAAGCCCATCGTTTCGGGCCCCCGAGAGCACTACGCGTGCCGAACGGGGCGTTGCCGTTTGGTTGGTTGTATCTCGCGCACGATATGGCGACTGCCATCTGGGAAAGTCAGTTCGCGAAATCCGATGCGATGGCTGCAGGTGGATTCTTTCTTGACCCCGTAGCAGTCGAGCGGGGTGTTCTCGGACGATTCACACTCACCCGAGAGTTGGCGCTATGGGATTTGAGCGGCGAAGCGTGCAGTAAGCTCGGCATTTTCGACACGATCTCCTCGCGGGACCACGAAGCGTGCCACTGGATTGGCTACAACCTCCGCCAAGCGATGCTGCAATGCGAGGCGAAGAGGATGCCGGACGGATTCCTGTATCCGTCGAGGCGGATGCGCGGCAGGCTGGCGATGGCGATCCGGAGCGATCTATTGGACGAACTGCGACAAGGTGCGGTGCTCGAAAGCCAGCCTTTCAAAGACAGTTCGGAATACGCGTTGCTGCAGAGCGATTCGCTCCGCGCAGATGTGCCTGATCCGACCGTGTCATTTGGCGAATAGGGTTTGCGTTTGGGGCGCACGGGGAAGTCAGTTATCGATTTCCCCGGCAGCGGCTTAAGTGATTGATCGACCTTTTTGATTCGCCACATGCTCAAGCCGTTCGAGGAAAGGTTTGCCATTGAAAGGCAGGCACTCGCATGGCAGGTCACGCTTGTCGCGTCGCAACGTATGTACGTAATGCGTCGAAGGCTCGACGTGGGAATGGCGGGGGAGCAGGGCGTTAGTGGTTACCCTATATTTCGCGCTTAACCCAAGTGATTCGTTACTGCTACCCTATGCATAACAAAACGTGCAGCGTAGTCCAAGGTTGAATTGCGCTGAAATTCGGGGAACATGATGAGGGCATTGACGGATTACCGGTGGGTAGCGCTCCATAGTTGCACAGACTTGGGGCCGATCGAATGACGTCATTGGTCAAGCATAGCGCGCCAGGCCCTTATCTGGGCTTTGCGCTGCAGCCAGTCCGGCTTTGCTATTACCTCCTCAGCAGCCCGCTAGGTGCTAGCGTTTCGCTAGAACTTCTGGACGATGTCGCGGTGCACTACACCGATGGCAATGTGCTATTGGAGCAATGTAAGAGCGCGCTTTCGCATAATGCTCTGTCTGATTGGTCAGAGGACCTTTGGAAGACTATTGCAAATTGGCTTGCGGTGATCGAGTCCAAGAAGGTGGACGGGGGCAAAGCAACATTTCACCTCTACGTGACGCCGCCGAAGTCGGGAAAGCTGAGCTCCGCTATTCATGACGCAACGTCTGCGGATGCAGTGGACCAGTTGCTCAAATTGGTCAAAGACAAACTCGGCAAGAAGGCCGAGTCGCCGAAGTGCCTGCCCTATGTGCAGCAGTTTCTTGACGTGGAGGCGGTTCTTCGCAATCAGGTTATCTGCAAGACTTCGATTCTGAGCAGTGATGTCGATCCGATACAGCCACTGCGTGATCTACTGGCACCCACTATTCCGGTCGGATCAATCGATATCATTTGCGAAGCCGCGATTGGGATGGCGCAGGCTTGGGCGGACCGTCTCATCCGTGCTGGCGAGCCTGCCCAGATCAGCGTCGGAGAGTTTCGGAAGCGATTTCAGGCTTTCGTTCAGCAGAACAACATGCCGGGCTATCTCGCTTCGCTATCCGCAGTGCCCACGACGATTGAGACGCAGGCCGTACTCACAAGTAGACCAACGTTTGTACGGCAACTTCAGTTAATCGAAGCCACGGAGAGGCAGCAGCTTCGTGCGGCCAGTGACCTCATGAGAACGTCCGGCGATAAGGCGAAGTGGGCCGAAGCTGGATTTATCTATGACGACACCTTTAACGATTGGGAAGACTCGTTGCTACGACGACACGAAGCGTTTGCTAACGAGGTCAAGGATCTTCATTCCGACAAGCCGGGGGGTGTGCAGGGTCGACTCGTCTATGGCCGATGCTCGGTTTTGGAGGTGCCAATAGGCAATCGCACGGTGCCGGACTATTTCACTCATGGTGCGTTCAATGATCTGGCGAACAAGCGGGAGCTTGGCTGGCATCCGGAGCACAAGTCCCTTCTGGATGACGAGGAGGAGGCGTGAGCGAAATCGTTCAACTACACCGCCTGAGCGAGGCTGCGCTGGTTCAAAACGAGGCGCTGGGTGCCTATGCGCTTTGGAAGTTTGCCCTTGGATATCAAGATCGTGACGGCCATGCAGCGACGCTGCCCTTGGCATTTCTTGTTTTGCCGCTGATTCTGTATAGCCCAACCTTGGAGATGGTGTTGCGTACGCAGAAGGGATCCGGATTGCATCTGTTCGCCGGCAAGCTTGGGGATCAGCGGGAAGAGCTTGTTGCTATTCACGGTCGAGCATTGTCATTGAGAAGGCTAACCCTAGATTCGCTTATGTCTGCGGAGCAGTCCGGTTTGGTTCGGATCGATCCGATGACGGCCACGATGTGGGCAAGTACCCCATACGACGATTTGCGCACACCTGTATTGCCGGAGCGCATTCGACGCCTCGGACTCGCCAGCGAAAGGATTGGCTACTGGTTTTCCAGCCTCACCGATCAGCAGGTGGCTCACACACTGAAGGTGGGATTCTAATGTATTTCCAGCTACGACAACTCATTTTATGGCCGCGCCGTGGCGGCGAACCACGTATCGTGAAATTTGAGCCCGGCGTTGTCAATGTTATCAGCGGAGCGTCGAAGACCGGCAAGTCGTCGGTGATTCCGATAGTTGACTACTGTCTCGGGTCGGAAAAGTGCGCGATCCCGGTGGGTGTGATTCGCGAAAGCTGTTCTTGGTTTGGTGTGCTGGTCGATACCCTTGAGGGGCAAAAGTTGATTGCCCGCCGGGAGCCCGGAGATCTGAAGGCTTCTGGTGACATGTTGCTGTTGGAGGACGTGGCAGTTGAGCCACCCGCTGTCATCCTGGAGAAGAACCAAACGGTTGACTACGTCAAGGCAGTCTTGAATCGCCTTGCCGGACTGTCAAACCTGCAATTTGAGCCGGGTAGTGAAGACCGGTTCAAGTCACGACCAAGTTTTCGCGATCTGATGGCTTTCCTATTTCAGCCCCAAAACATCGTCGCGAATCCTGATGTGATGTTCTTCAAGGCGGATACGACGGAGCATCGCGAAAAGCTAAAAACGATTTTTCCTTACGTCTTAGGTGCAATTAGCCCGGAGCTCTTGCAAGCACGCCACGAGTTGGATCGCATCGGGCGGCTGCTTCGCCGCAAAGAGGGCGAGTTGAAGGCGCGACAGGCTTCCGGCGCTTCCTGGCAGCGAGAAGGTTTTGCTTGGGTCCGTTTGGCGATTGAGTATGGACTATTGCCGCCGGACACCGCGGTCCCGAACGATTGGCCATCGATAGTGGACCTGCTTAAAGCCGCAATGCAAAGCGACACCCAAGTTGCGGCCCCAACCTTGGCCTCGATGGACGTCATAATGGGGCGCCTCACCGAGTTGCGGACCGCCGAGTCCAAGCTTGTGATGGATCTCAATCAGTCTCGTAGCCGGTTGCACGAACTACGGCGTCTCGATGAAAGCAGCGATACCTTTCGGAATGGCCTTCAGGTCCAGCGTGACCGGTTGGAATTGTCGAAGTGGATTCGCCAACTCGTGTCTGATCGGCCTGCGGCGGTGCTGGAGCCGAGCGATGCGGGAAGAGCGCGCATTGACCAGCTCTGTGACGCGCTTGATGGCATAGAACTTCGGCTACGATCGCATCCTGGCGTGACGGAATCTCTCGGACGAGAAACGCTTCGTCAGCGCGAAGCCGTGGATAAAATCCTCGCGGATCTTGCGGCAGTACGGCAAGAAATACGAACACTGGAAGGTCAGTCGGAAGCCGCGCGCAAGGTGACGACACGTGGGGAGGAGATCTCACGGTTCCTTGGTCGCCTGGAAGAAGCGCTCAGGCTGTACGAAACGCTGGATACGTCTTCGGCACTTAACGAGGAAATTTTATCGCTGAGGACTCAAATTGAGGCCTTGAATCAGCTGATCTCCGAGCACGAAATCGGTCGGAAAACGGAAAACGCGCTGGATACGATCCAGGCGATTTGTTCGCGGCTGGTTCCACAGCTTGATGGCGAGTGGCCGGATGCCCCAATCCGACTCAATGTCCAGGATCTGACGGTAAAGGTGATTCGCGGTACACGCGATGATTTCCTTTGGGAGATTGGTAGCGGCGCAAACTGGCTTGCATACCATGTGGCACTGACCCTTGCGCTGCAAGGCTATTTCCTTAGCAAGCCAAATCATCCTGTACCGGGTTTGCTCATCTACGATCAACCTAGCCAAGTCTACTTTCCGACGCTGCGAGCGGGAAAGGCGTCGCGAGAGAACCTAGACCCGCAATGGGGTAATGAGGACGTAGATGCGGTGCGGAAGGTGTTTACACTGCTGGACAACATCATTGCAAAGACCACGGGTCGGTTACAGGTCATCGTGCTGGATCACGCCGATGAGGAGGTCTGGGGCGGATTGGCAAACGTCGTCCGTATCGAAGAGTGGCGAGGACAAGGCTTGGTGCCGGCGGCATGGCTTTGAGGGGCACGACAACATTGACTGGGATAGCCGTTCTAAAAGCAAGTGATGACTGGTGGCCGAGGGAAAGGTTTCCCGAGCTTACTCTGACTGAATACCTACAGAACGTTCATGAAAGTTCCGTCTGCACTAATCGCGGCTGCCGAGAAGGCAATACGAGACTGCCGTACACAGCAGAATCGCGTTTTTGGAACGGGGAAGTGGCGGAAGTGGCACGGTTAGTCTTGCAACTGCCCAAGAAGCTGGTACTGGAGTGGCGTCCGTACCTGCAAAGCGGTGAACTTGATGTGCTCGGGGTTTTTGCTCACAAGACCCCCAAGGCGCGCTGCACGGATTGGCACGGTAAATCACGGGTAGCTACGCGTCTTTTTGAAACCGTCTCTTAGCGGGGACAAGCGCATGTAGCAGTCTTCGCGATCCCGTGCGTGACCCCGACGGTATCGATGACGGTATCTCTACAAAGGCCGTCATCGGGATGTGCGGTTTTCGTGGATCTTCAACAAAACATGCCTTGATTTTCCGGTGCGGTCTCTCCGGTACCGGCAACAGCCGACCGGATTCTTCGGTATCTTTGACGGTATCGTTGCTACGCGACCGCGTGTAAGCGCTGTCTCCGCAAAGGTTCAGTCCATCGATTGACAATCGAGTGGGTATTGGATCGTGACTGCACGCTCTCAATTTGGTGGCAGCTTGTCCGGTCATGCCCCTCCAGCATTTCCGTTTTCTTTCGTTGCCGAAACGCACGTTAATTTGCCTAGGAATTAGGATGAGGTTCGACGTAGGTTCGTAGGCAGAAACATGTCACGTGATGCAAATCAACAACTGCGAAGTACCGGAACCCCAAGACTGGTGAAACGTGGAGCGGACGTGGTCGCGCTCCTGCCCATATGATCGTTAGTTTTCAACAAGGGAGGCAAAGTGCGGCAGGGATTGAGTCGGCGCACTCCCCATTTTTTCACTATCCCAATTTGCGCGCGTTCGGCTTAACCGGGATGAACCCTACCGCGTTTTGCCCAAACTCCAACTGCTCAAGAAAGAATACGGGGCCGGATACCTTTTCTGCGGCGGCGTCGAATCCGCTCACAAAGCGTCCGCGCTCCATCAAGCAGATACGCGTTCTGAAACGCTGCTGCGCGTGCGTTATCGATAGCTGCTTTCGCCAGACACTGAGACCGCGTTGCGCATCGATGCTACCGCTCATTCGGACGGGCTCGCCAGCACGTTGCCAGATCGCCGGGCCATATCCCGGAGCCGCCGTTTCCAATTGAAGCGTAAGCTCGCGATCGCTCAACGTTTGCGTCTCCATCGGCGGGCCCCATACGACGACGTTGTAGCGACTGGGGTCGCCGACCTCGGTGATTACGCTTACGGAACGCTGATCCTGCCACTGAATGAAGTCGACCATCGTCACCGGGGAGAACAGCGCGTCGGGAATCGCGTCAGGCTGGTAACGTGCGATGGCGAGCTGAACGAACGGTTGGGTAGCGTCGGGCGGGACATCGAGCGATATGTCCACCCGCCAGGCATCGCTGCTCACGTCGAAATCCGGTTCGTAAAGCACCGCTTCGACATGTTCGTTGTCGGGTATCGTCGCCACTCGACGCGACGCCGGCAGGAAATGTCGTGCCAGAAGCGGTTGCCTGATTTTCCCATCGACGGCACGCGTGGCGTCGGCACCCCATGACGATATGCGCAACGGTCCCACGGTCATGCCCGGGTAATCGACGCTTCCGTTCCGCTGAACGAAGACGGCCAGAAGTTCGCCCGGCCCTGACGAATACCATCCACGTTCCAGTTTCAGCGTAAGGGCCGTTTGCCGGTCGCTCCTGACAAAATCGGGTTGCTGCGACCGGGCGAAGCGAAACGCGGGCAAGATGTCTCGTACCACCGGAGCCGCTGGCGGTACGCTCGCCAGCACGTTGACCACAACGCCTCGCCCATCTCGCTTTAGGACAATCCGTTCGGGCGTGACGCCTTCGGTCGCCGGCAGGGCATTATGGGCGACCGGTACATAACGTACAAAACGATGCTTGCCGTCGGGCAGTGCGAATTCGCCGTTGATCCATCCCTGACCGGGCACCTCGATATCGGGACGCTTCAGCGTATTTACCCGGATTTCGGGCAACGCGCTGTCAATGGCGCGATGCCACGCCGAAGATGCGTCCATGACGACCGCTTGCGGGCAGTTCGGCGCCGTGGCGTAGTGGACGTCGTCGGCAGCCGGACGGGCGGGAAGCTCGACGGGAGGGCCGATTGTTGGATCGTCGATCGGGTCGACCCAACGAGCGAGCACATTTAGCCCGCCCACCGAGCCGGGGGATGCCCTCAAACGGAAGGCGAACGGCTGGTGCACTGTGCCAGTCGCTCGCACAAATGCGATCTTGGCGTCACCCGCAAACAGTTGGGCCATCGGTGGCACGGCGACAAAATGATCGACGTCGATCACCGACGTCTCGCTAAGCAGATTGCTGATACCTTGCGGCGGAAATGGCAACCCATCCTGATGATCGGACGCCCGGGCGAGCAGGGCATCCCAATGCGCACCCAACACACCGTAGGCATGCTTGGCTTTCAGATCTTCCGGCTGCCCAATGGGCCAGGCAACCAGGCTGAACTGTTCACCGGCAGGTACGGCCACCTGAAGCAATGCTTCATCAATTGCCCCCGTTAGGCGACGGTACCGCAGCCCCGGCATACCAGACGTGGTCGTGCCATCGAACTCCACCCGTAGTGCGACTGCCTCCGGCCAACGGCGCGCGCTGGGATAGAACGTATGAATGCAACAGATACCACGGCCGTCGAGTACGATCGGCCACCACTGTCCGTCCGCCGATTTGCGCGCCAACGCTACGACGAGCGCCGACACCAGCGGGTCGGGATGATAGGGCAAGGAACGGTCGTTGGCGCCGTGCACAAACACTGGCAACCCGGAGCGAGACGCGGACGGTGTGCGTCTCTTGTCCCAAGCCGCATCGGCGGGCTTTCGCACCGAAGTGGAATCCGTCACATCGATAGTCGGGAAGCCTTTGGCCGTGCGGGCGTACGCGGTGAACGCGCTGTCGCGAGGCACGCGCCCGGTATCAAATGCGCCATGTCGATCTAGTTCAAATAAGTCGTTGATCTCCCCAGGTAGCCAATATCGGACACTTTTTTGCCGTGTCGACGATGAGTCGTTGCCAGAATTTAGGACAACGCGTGTCAACGTCTCCGGCGGAAGGCCACGAGCGGGCACGGGCGCCTTGTTCAGCAACACCGCCGGCGCTTTGAGTGGCTCGTAGCGCAGAAGCTGGGTCCCCAGAACGTGCTTCATGTCGACGTCTGTCGAATCGTGAGTGTGCGGCAGACAGGTGCCGTCGCGCATCACCATACGCACCCGGGCATGTACGCAAAGGCCATATCGGAAGACAGGATTACTTTCGGGAATGGGAGAGACTTCCGCACGCAGCGCGCAGTGCTTGTCTGTGGCGGTATCTGCTCCGGGCACGGGGACAGCAGGGTTCCAGCCACTCCATGCAAACAGCTCGTCGTCCGCGACCCAGGTCTCACCGAGTGCGGCAGACATCCTGTTGAACGGAATGAAACCGTCTTCCCGAGTCGCAGCATCGGAACCGGGAATGTCGGTCAGGAGCACCTCATTGAGACGGTATTTCAGGCGTCTCGACAGCAGGGCCCGCCACGCCTTAGAGATACATATCTCGGGGCGTACACCGATCAAAAGCGATTGCAGCGTCAAGATGGTTTCTTTCCCGCTGGCGGATGCCCCCTGCTGCATCACACCTCGCCTGGCCATGCCGTGCATATGTAGCGACAACGGCCCCGATTTGAAGCGGGTAAGAAACTCGGTGTCGAGAGGCTGTTTGTCATCCGGCGCGTGCAAGGCATAATCCAGACGACTGGTCGTCGTCTTGACGGCGCCAACGACGTGCAAGAGGCTCTGACGCAACTCCACGTTGGTTAGCCGCGCGTTGCTCAGGTCCATCAACCCCGACGACATGGCGATGTAGCCGTCGGCTTTCGCATCGTCATCGGCAGGCCAACCGTCCTTGCCCACCCGTGTCCAGACCGTTGGAGGAGACTGGACGAACGATGGCTGCACCGCGATTTCGAAGGGTTGCCCGGCGTCGCGCGCAGCGAGTGCATTCGGAAACGGGGCGAGCGACAATTGATGATCCGTCAGCATGCCCAGCCGCATCTGCAAGGTGAACGCGTGCCCGATAGCCGCCAGCCGATTCGGCGGCGGGTCGTCCATGGCTTGTAGATGCTTCGTATCGCAGGGCGCCATGCCGACGATCGCCTCTTCGACGACGATCTGCATATTGACCGGATCGACCTTGACCTCAAGGGGCTGTTGATCCTGCGGGGGGCGCGACAGCCGTTTGGCGATGGCGTAAAGCGATTCGTACGATACGCCCGTTGTTGCCTCGACCGCGGCGATCGCCTGCCAACCCTCCGCCTTGGCGCCGGTGGCCTTGTTCCCTCTCGGGGCGGACTCGCTGTAGGCCGTTTTCAGCTGATTGAAGAGATTCGCGACGCGTGGTTCGGCCTTCATCTGCACCGTGTCCGAATCGAGTCGACGGACCCAGCGTTCGAGTTCCAGCGCGGACAACTCTCCCGGAAGGTAGGTATTCAGGATGGCGCTGGCGGTTGCCTTGAGTACGCCGTGCGATTCGTCGGCAAGTGAGAGCGTGCCGAAAGCCGTTCCCAAGGGCGTGATACCGGGCACTGTGGACACGATGCTGCGACCGGAAATCGAAGGCCGCATCGGTAGGCTCCGGGCTGCCACGCTTCGCGTGTCATGCAGCGTGGCAGCGACCTGCATGCATTGGTCATGTACGGTCGACATAGCGTTCGATGCGCCCTCCAGCATTTGCACGAGCGCGTGGGTCTGCCAGCCGAGACTGGCCGGCTCGGGCACGCTATCGGCCTGCCCGGGATCCTTGTGGACCTTTGGCTCCGTCAGCACGGCGACGGCAGGGGCTTCACAGGGCGGTGACGCAAACGCCGCTTGCCAGACGTCGCCGTCCGGCGCTGACGGCCACGGCAACGCAGCCTGTTGTCTCTGTGTGCCGGGATTGACGCCGGCGGCGATGCGCACGAACACCGTGAACGCCGGCTGTTCCGAGGGTTTCGGCCAGTCGACTTTCTCCATTTGCGCAATCTCGGGGGGCAACCACTGAAGTGTGACCTTCAGGGTTTCCGAGCCCTCGAAGCCTTTCGGGATGACGATCCAGCGCCCGTCGTGCAAATCGATCGTCTCGCTCATCTGTGACTGTCTCCGGGAGGCGGCAAATCCTGCAGGGCAAAGGCGGAACGGTAGGCGTCCCAGTTCTGCTTGACGTCCAATGGCACATTGTCGACGGGGGCCGGTTCGCTCGCCGGGGCCGACTCGCCTTGCGCCCTCGCCTGAATTGCCTCGCGCGTCGAGGTGTGATACTCGACCGAATAGCGGAGCGTCCACGAGAAGATGCCTACGCCGACCGAGACGGAGAAGCGGCCGACGCCGCTGACTGCCCCCGCTGATTGGTATGTCAGACTCACGCGCAGATCGATGGAAACCGACACGATGCCAAGGATGCTGGCATGCCCGCCCGCGTAGAAATAGCCCTGTACCAGCGCGCCCTGGGCGTTCTGCGCGAAGTAGACTCCCACGACGATCCGTCCGGCACCACTCACCGGCCCGCGCCTGAAGCCTCCCACCAAGCCATACTCCATCGCGGCACTCAACCCTACGAGCCGGGTGCCCGCCATTTGCATCTCGAAATACATGCCTCCGCCGTAGGGCGGCACGCTGACGAGACACGGCATCTCCTGGCTGCCCACGGCGACGGAGAAGATGGCAGCACGGTCGTCGAACGGCAACGCGATCGCAGCCTCGAAGGTGAAGTTGAGGATGGTCAACGGCCCCAACTGGATATCGCTGCCCGACATGCGATATCCCCCTTTGATGCCGTAGAGCATCGGCAGAACGAAGGGGCCGCTCGCCCCGTTGACCCATGCGTCCAGCCCCTTCAGAAAATCAAGCGGGCTATTAATCGTGGTGCCGTCGATCTGCGGCGCCTCCAAATGGAATTGGCCGTCGACTGCCGAGAAGGCGAGGCGGGTGACACCCAGCGTCACCATGTCGAACAGGTTGATCTCGAAGTTTGTCAGTGCCCCCTCGAAACGGCTGGCGGTACTGCGCGTGATCAGGTCGGTCTCCACGGCGGCGTTGAGCTTCAGCCTGGCATTGCCGTGATGATGAGGGACGAACACGTTGTCGTAGCCACCGATCTCCCGCTCGACATCCAGTGTCGCGGCGATGCGGGCCGGCACGACGAGCGCCAGCAGGGCATTTACCTCATTGCGTATCATTTCCAACACGCGTGCTTCGATCTGCGCGGGCAACTGCTGTAGCAGACGGCCCCAGGTCTGGAGTTCCGTGAGCAGGTTGTCTTGCGGATCCGTGAGCTTTTTGCTCAGCGCGATGAGCGACGGGGTATCCGGATCGCCGGGAAGGGCGGCGGCCTTGTGGTACGCATCCGATAGCGATTGCACATGCTGGACGATGTGTACCGTTTGGGTCTTAAGGGATTTGCCGATGAGCGCACACAACTCGGGACTGAAGTCCGGCGTCTTGCTCGCGATAGCGTCGAGAATCACCGCGATGCTTTTCCACGCCGTCTGCGCGACGTGCCGCAGGGCAGCGTCGGTGTCGATGATGGCTTGCCTGAACTGGCCTGCCGTCGGCGCCGACAAGGCGCGATACGGATCTGCACTTACCGCCGAGGCATCGGAAAAGCGAACATCGAGCAGATTACCCAGGGCTTCGCACATCGCGAGGGCGCAACGCTCGATCTGCATGGCGTCGCCAGTCGCCGCTTTTACCGCGGCGCTCAACGCGTCGGCCGTTTGATCGACGTAAGTCGTAATCACCGTGCCGGGCAATGTTGCCAGGGCCGGGTCAACCAGTGCTTTCCGAAGGCTGTCGAGATCGTTCCCAAGTGCAGTCATCGTCGCTTTCAGACCCGTGATCGCCTGTTGAATGCCGTCGCGCGCTTTCGTGTAAGCCGCCTCACGCCGCCATGCGTCCGGCATGACCTCAAGGGCCGCAAGCATTTCCAGCAGGACTTGATGCGCCCGGTTCACAGGAGCGAGCAGCATGGCGTCGGTGACCTCCCCGGTGTGCCCCGACACGACGAGCTCGCGCAAATGCTTGCCCAGTGCCTCGAACGGGGTGGCGCACGCTTTCGCCGCCACCGGCGCGTCGAGTTTGTGGCGATTCCACACGTCCTCCAGCGCCAGCGCTGCGGCGACGACCGCTTTACACAGCTCACGGGCATTGGCGGGGGTCTTCTGAAGCTTGGCAACGTCGTGGCGCACTGCGCTCAGTGCGCTATAGACCTGTTGTGTCGGCCCGCTGCTCTTGAAATGAGTGATCGCTTCGGGAAGCCCGAAACCTCGCACGTAGTAGTTCTGATAGCACCGGACCAATGTGTGTAGTTGTGCGAGCGCATCGTTGATTCCCGTCACGGATGCCTCGATGGCACTCAAGTCATTGCGGTGGGCGATGGCGTACGCCACGACTTGATTCGCGAACGCGTCGGACAACTCAGCATATGCCGCCGACGCACGATCTTCGAACACCGCGACGACCGACGCCAACTGTTGCTTTGCCTCGTTGCAGGCCTGCTCGAGTTCTGCGCGTATGGCGCTCGCTACGGTCGTTACGGCGGCGGATATCGGGTCGAGATACGTCGCCTTCAGGGTTTCGATTTCCTTGAGATGCAGCAAGGCTTCCGGGTGCGCGGCAATGTCTCGCAACGCGACGTCGATCTGGCGAACCTGCTGTGTCAGTGCGGCGGTACGCTCTAACAAGCCCGGGACCGTCTCCTGACTGTTCGCGAGTTGTTTGCCCGCCTGTTCGAGCGCGGCGACGGCGGAGAGCAGCTGCGCCCCTTGGGGCGTGTTCGCAAACGATGCCTGATTGTTGTCGCTCAGCGTATTGTGCACTCGCGCCGCAGCATTGCTTACCCGAGCACCGAACTCTCGCAGCTTCGGCGCCAGCTTGTCGGATTGCGCGCTGATCGACTCCTCGATCGAATCGACGAATTTGGGCAGATCGTCGAGGCCAACGATCTTGAAGACTTCTCGCAGGGGGATGATCCCGAGCAGCTTGGCGTCGACGGCAAACGGATTGGCGACACTGAGCGTTTGCGATGATGACGATGCCCAATCGCCCGGAGGAGGCGGTGCGGCGGGGGCACCCGACGGGTTAGCCCCTGTCGACGTTTCCCCATGAGTGGCGGGCGCAGGGGCTGTGTCCGGTGCCGGGACTGCATCCGCAAAGCCGGCGAGAAGCCCCTTGCTACGAGATAGAGCGTTAGCCGACATGTTAGGGGTAGCCACGCCGCCAGAGCGTTGCCCCTTACCGGTAAAACTCATTGCGACCGGGGTGACAAACGAAAGGAAAACCTCAGCGGGATTGACGGGCTGCGTCCCAGCAGCGGCGCGTCGTTGGCTGTCAAGGGAGGCCGTCGTCCCGGTGAAACCTACCGCCCGATACAGTTGCGCGTACGTGCCCCGGGTCTTCTGCGGCGACGATTGTCCAGAGACGCGCTGAATGGCATCCAGTTCGACATCCGCGTCGACCAGCACCGGGTAGAAGGGCGGTTGACGGTGCGCCTCCAGCAACGCCGAATTCACCATCGCGCGATTGACAACCGCGTGAAGGTTTGCAGAGTACGTGATCAGTCGGGTATCGCCGTAGCGCAGCGACGGCGCGAAGGTGATCCTGGCCCCTTGGGTGGTTAGTGCAGCGCCTTTTTCGTTGAAAGCGCGAACGACGTTATCTAGGTTCGTTGGATCGTGGATGACGTTGTTTCCGACGAATGCCATCGGTATCGTGCCGGTGCCGTCGCCACCGATGCGAAGCTCGAACGGATAGCGGATGTCCTTGTCACGAGACTGTGACGGCGCGCAGATCCAGAAGGCGTCCAGCCCTAGACATTCGATGTCCCACGTCTCTGGCGCGTCGATCTGCAGATCGCCCTTCAGCGTCATCTCGAAGCGCTCCGGCTGGAAGCACCCATTCAGACTTTCGAGCGGCTGGCCGACCTCGCACGGGAACGCCTTTACAGGGTCCTCCACTCGCACGAAATAGCGCTGCACGGGCAAAACCAGATAACCACGGTCCGTGTGCCATTCGGTCTCGAACGTTGTCTTGACAATGACCGAGATGCGAAACCCGAAGGGCAGGAGATAACCGCGATGGAGTACGCTGTCGAACTGAGGGCGGCCGAGCGTCGAGATATGCTTCCAGGCGGTGACATGCAGGCCCAGCGTCGTGCCATTGTCGAGCTGCAATGCAGGCGGGTCCCAACGACTGTCGCTTCGCAGGGAAGCCCCGAATGCCGTCAGCAAGAGCCGCTGCGCCTGGATCGGCTGCGGCACGTAGAGGCCGTGCTGACCATCGACGTTGGCGGTACCCGGGATGGCTGGCTGCCCCCATCGCCCGGAAAGCCAGACCAGTTCGTTGCGGTCCTGCTGATCGAGTGCGGCACGTATGGGGTCGGTCGGTGGCTTCGCGCTCGCGTCTGTCTGGGTCGCGTCAAAATGCTGCCATCGCTCGTTGCCGTGATCTGCTGATGCGATGGCGCGCAGTGGCAAGTCGGTCGCGCTGGTGTCGGTCCGCGCCTGAGTGGGGGCGCCGCCGCCCGGCAATGCGTAAGGGCGCAGATAGAACAGTGGCGTGAACGTCTTGTCGCTGGTCAGTCGTCGAGGGGAGGACGCCATGCGGGCCAGTTCGTTCGGCGATATATGTATGCGCCACGGCAATTCGATGTCGGTGAAATTTTCCAATGAGGCGTCGCCTACGACACTGGATAGGGCGCGCCATTTCGGTTCCTCGCTTTGCGCGCGAGGGGCGACGTGGAACTGCCACCGCTTGCTATCCAGTAAGGCCGCGAGCGAAAGTTCGAAATTGCGCGCTTGCCCTTCACGCAAGGTGAAGCGCAGCACCGAGTCGCCAGCAACACGCAATGCCGACAGTGCATTGGGCACCTTTTCGTCGCCGCTTGGCTCCGGGGCTGGACGGTTGCACACCCTCTTGGCACCGCCTGTCTGATCCGCGTTGGCATCATTGCCGTTCGACAGCGAAGCGGGAGATACGGGCGCGACCCTCGGTGGCGATCGATAGAACGCCTGTTCCGAGAACGACTGCGCAGGCAAGCGTAAATGCAGCAATGGAGGGGCCCTGACGCTGTCGACACGGCGACTGCCGTCGAGCGAAATCACGAAGCGGCCAACTTGCCTTTCGAGGCTGAACCCGTCCAACGAAGCGCGCAGCCAGAGGCCGTCCTCGGGGCGCGTGAACTCGATGACGACGTTGGCGAGCGAAATCCGCTTGCGATGCCACGGGATGGCGTCCAGCAGTTTCGAGATGGCGTCGGGTTGAGGGGGCGAGCTACCCTCCAGAAAGTGCAGCTGAACGCCAATGCCGTCCGCATCGATCAGCGCGCCTTCTCGCCAGACGACTGCACGCTGCAGCGCCTGTCCTTGCGTATTCTCTGCGAGCACCAGCGGGTGGCAGTCGACACATTGTCCCGTGAGCGCGAGATTCTCGGCCTGCAAGGCCACCTGATTCGTGGTGGCGACGAGCAGCGCCGTAGGGGCATCGGAAACGACGCGCGCATAGGAGACCTCGTCAGCCGACAGGGTGATATGCGGCTCCGGCGACCATCCGGAAGCCGACGTGTGGAGTCGGGTAGGGGCGTCTGCACTGGCCAGCCAGGCGACCGCAACTTGTCGCGCGGGCTGCTCGACAAGTTCGAATCGAACCTGCGACGTGTCGAATGGTGCGCATTGCAGCGCGCTGCCCGACACGTGTGGCCGTACCGTACCGCCACCCGCCGTACCGGCATCCATCGTCAGATGCGCGGCGCGCGGCGCCGTCCCTGGGATCAGGCGGTCGTCGTCGTTAGTGATCGGACCGATGACGCATACCTCGAACTGCCCCGTCATCTGACGCGCTGCGACGTGAAACCCTGAGGCTGATTGCAACCTCAGGCCGAGATTGGGCAGAAGATCGGCGCGCGGCCTTGGCGGCCACTCGATGTCCAGTCCACTCAAGACGGCAAAGCGAGGGATGTCGGTCAGGTTACCGAGCGAAAGCGTCGCGCGGCCGTCGATCCAGTCATCCAGATCCACCGATGCCGCACCGCGGACCATCGCATGGCGAACTTCGAGGCACAGGCGATCGTTGACGCGCGCAACGCGCAGCGACAGTGCACAAGGCGTCGACAACCCGGGCAGCGAGGCGTCGGGTAACGACACGTCGGCGTAGGTCGGAGTATTGACAACCCGGCAAGCGTGCTGTGGCGATAACCAGTCCACGTCGGCAGCCCACACGACGCGGGCTCGGGAGATGAACGCAAATCCACTGGCGGTACGGCGTGCTACGACAGCTGGCGTGAAACGCGAAGTGGCGTGTGACGTGAGGGTGACGGGCGCCGAGGAGGCGCACAGCGCCGCGGATTGCCAAAGAAACCGTCGTCGGGCCGGGCTACGCGGGACATCGTGGGAAAGTGACGGATCGGCGTCGCTGGCGGAGACGCCTTGCGACGCGGTGGATTGCAGACATCGAATTACCGGCGTGAGGTTCAGACGCTTCTCACCCATCATCCCCCCCAAGTCGGGTATGAACGGTTGCGCAACGGCCGTACGGGGCAATCCGTGCATCGCACACGGTGACGTACGGGGATGAACATCGAGAACTTGTCCGGGCACCTTGCATTTCGGGACTACAGGGTCAACTCTACGTCCTGCAGCGACCCCACACTCAAGGGATGGCGAAATCGATCGCAATTTCGTCGAAAGAATACTGCAGAACGTAGGTATCAAATATTTTGAATTGCTCGCGCAACGCCTAGGATTTTCCCGAATGTCAGTCCTTCGGATAAAACCTGACACTGAATGAATAAGCAAACATTTACAAGGCATTGCAGGTGCAAGAGGCAAGGCTCGAGATCATCTTCCGCCGTTTTTGTATTCAGGACATCATTCAAGCGGATGATGCAGAGAATCCGTTCCGTTTGGTATTCTGCGCGTGAAAGCATTCCGAAGACGAGATTCACTTCGGGGTCTCGCGCGCCATCCGTTCGCTCAATCATGAGGAAAGGCAATGTCCGTTACCGTCACACTGCACATCTTCTCTGGCCGCCCTGATCCTGCGTGGGAGTTGTCGGACGATCAAGCGCTCGAGCTTGCCGATAGGATCAACAGGATTCCGAATACCACCTTGCTCAAGCCTTCGGGTCTGGTGGGAAGTCTTGGATACCGAGGATTCTCAGTGAATTCGGTACGGGAAAAGGTACTTGATCCGCTTATCTATATCCACGGCGGCATCGTGGATCGGGACCGATTCGATTTGAACCGCATCACGAACGACGCGGATTTGGAGGAATGGCTGCTGGGAACCGCCGGGAACGCCATTTCCGACGATGTCCGGCACGTTGTCAGGAGTGCGCTGTCGGGCGGGATCATCAAGCCACTGAATACCCCAATCGGGCCGACCCTTGTTCCTCCTTACGATCCGGGAAAGTGGAACAACGATCCCAACATCCGAATGAAGAACAATTGCTATAACTACGCGAACGACAAGATCACCAACACGATCGCTCAGCCAGGCAGAGGTAGCGGTACAACGTTTACGTCATTGGACTGCGGCAATATCGGAAGCGCAGCTCAACGCGATGGCCTGACGTCCGTCGCGTCCCCGGCAAGCCCCCCAGCCCAGGGACATTACGTTGCCTTGGTGATCTGGCCGGGAAATGACTTTCATTGGTATCGACAAGACAGCAATACAAAGTGGTCGCATAAGCCGGGACAGACGCCCGCGAGAAATACCGACAACGCAGGCGAATTGATCTCCGATCCGAGAACGTGCAACAGAGGGCCTTACAGCAGTTTCTGTGGCTTTTATCACTGCGTTCCTGCCAATACGCGCATTCAGTGACATTAGGGCAACGCTGAACAAGGCATTATATATGCGGCACATCAACGAGTTGCTGTGCTCAGGGCGTGAAGCCGAGTATCATCCTCTTGATTTTTTTCCTTTCGGGTATCGTCCGCGGACGTTTTGCCCGCATTAAGCCCATTGCGGCGCACCTGTGGCATCAATCGCGTGCGAGAGGACCAGACATTGGCCAGCGCTAAGATCACGAAGACCCGATTCGCACTCTTGGCTAGCCTGCGGTAGCGCAACTTTGATGAAGTTCTACACGGTTTGAGCGCGGCGAAGACCATCTCTAGCCCTTTCATTTTCGTTTGTTGCCGAAACGCAACATTAATGTGCCAAAGAATTACGATGTGGCCTGGCGTAGGTTTGGGCGTAGGTTCGTCTACAGAAGCATGTCCCGCAACGCCAATTCACTACTTCGAAGAAAACGAGTAATCGCAGCGGGCGCACTGGCGCCCGTTTTTCGTTGTTCCGATCGTCACCGGCTGACGCGACGATCTCGATTTCCCCTTCATCCGTTCTGCATCCGGCTTCGTGACGTTACCTGCGTTGCGTCGCCGCCCGTAGATCCGCGTCACCCATGACCACGCCACTGAAGATCGAAACCGAACGCCTGACGCTGCGTCGCTGGCGATCGGCGGACGCGGGCGCGCTTGCGGCGATGCATGCGCACCCGGACCTGACCGCGTGGCTCGCGCGCGGCCCGATGTCCGTCGACGAGGCGAGCGACGTCATCGCGCGCTTCGAAGCGCATTTCGATGCGCACGGTTTCGGGACGTGGGCGGTCGTGCGTCGCGCCGACACGAAGCTGGTCGGGCTCTGCGGCCTGTCGCACGAAGTGCACACAACGCATCCGATGGCGCAGTGCATCGAGATCATGTGGCGGCAGGCGCGTCACGCATTGGGGCATGGTTATATTGCCGAAGGGGCGGCCGCGGCATTGGTCGACGGATTCGACCGGATCGGGCTCGGCAAGATCTTCGCATGGACGGCCGACACCAACCTGCGATCGCAACGCGTGATGCAGCGGCTCGGCATGCAGCGCGAATCCGCGTGCGATTTCTATCATCCCGCGTTGCCCGAAGGGCATGCGCTGCGGCGGCACGTCGTGTATGTCGCGCGCCCCGGTGGCGACGCCGGCGCGTAACGGCTAACGTGCGCGTGCCAGTCAGCGCCAAGCGGCGTTTTGCAGCACGATCCGGTAAATGTGGATTCGTTCTGGCCGAACGAACCGTCGAACATCGGCTCACGAAAGAAAAAACATGACGCTTGAGATCGAATGCGCGAACCGCATCGCCGTGGCCGCTCGTCCGGAAAACTTTCGAATTTCCGCCTTCGACGGAGCCTGCCGGCCGATGTGCGGATACGCGTATGCCGTCCGGGAGGTGAGGAATGGGTAAGCCCGATCTTCGTCGGCCGGTTGCCGGACCTTACCGCCAGTCACGATGGGCGGCCGTGCTGGAGGCGGCCTTTGGATGGGTGGCAACGGGGACGATGGTGCTGGTCGGGCTGGGGGTGGCTGCGATGATGGTCCTGGCAGGCGACCTGGATGCCCTGGCGGACCTGCCGATGACCAGAAAAGGCTGGCTGTACCTGCTGCTGGCACTTGTCGTGGCGGTCGCGCTGGTATTTGCGGTGCACCACTACTGGTTGCGGCCCGCCGGCGTGCGTCCGGCAGGTTAGTCGGGACGGAAGATGATGTGTCCCCGCAATTCGCGCAGGCAAGAAAAAGCCCGCTGCTTGAGCGGGCTGAATCCATGTTTGGAGACATGGAGGAGACAGACGTAAATTTAAGGGAAAACCCGAGGGTTGGAAAGCCCCCGTTGTATCGATGCAACTCGCTGCCGTGCCGACCGCATCGCGCGACGCGGCCGTACCGCATTCACATGCCGCCGGCCCGCGCGTGCGCGGCAAGCGCGCCGAACCGCTCCTGCGCGACAGGCAGCGCGTACTTGTCGCGCATTTCCGTCTCGATCCACGCACAGGCCTCGCGCGCGCAGTCGGTCAGCGCGTGCCGCGTCGCGTGTCCGTCGATGTCGTAGACGAAGCGCACGCCGACCTCGTCGTCGGCAACTTTCCGCTCGAGCTGGTTGAGCTGCAGTTGCGGCCCGTGTTGTTGCGACAGTGCGCGCAACTCGTCGAAGTGATATTCGAGCCAGTCCGCGAAGAACAGCGCGTCGCTGTGGCACGGCAGGCGGAACGCCGCGCGGCGCGCCGGGCGCGGCCCGGCTTCACCGGCCGTCGCGTGCGGTTCGCTGGCCGCGGCGACGGGCGCATCGACGGGCGCGAGCGGATGCTGAATCTGCCGGTACGGTGCGTGGTCGCGCAGCGCATGCCACAGCAATTCGTCGCCGGCGGCGCCTGACGGCTGCATCGTCAGGTCGTGGCGGCCGTCGCCGGCCGGGGCGATGTTACGGATCACGAGGCGCAGCGAGCAGAGCGGCTCGTCCGCGACCAGCAGCGTCGCCGCGCGCGGCAGCCCGCAGACGAGCGGCGCGACGCCGGCAGCACGAAACACGAGCCCACGGCGGTCGAGCCGCACGAGCGGCAGCGGCCTGGGAAACGACGGATAGGCGACCGCGATGCGGGCGCCGTTGGCGCTCGTCAACCCGGGCATCATCGCGCGAAAGACCTGAGACTGGTCCACGTTGGTTCTCCTTCGTTACGATGCCGCCCGGACGGAAACGCGCGTTCCGGCTCAGGCGGCGATGGCTTGCCGGGCTGCCTGCCCCGGCTCGATTCCTAGCGCCGCAAACGTTTGCGGGTCAATATCGATCCAGCACGCGACCACCAGGCGTCCGTCCACCTGCTTCGGCGGGCCTGCACGGTGCGCGTGTATGCCGATCCGGCGGAACAGCCGCTCCATGCTCGCGAACGTCACGCCGATCAGCTGCCGCGCGCCAAGCTGCGCCGCGCATTCGACCACGGCCGCGAGCATCGGGCGCACGGCCCATTCGGCATTGCCCGGCCCGCCGTCGTCGTCGGTCGCCGCGAACCTGGACAGCTCCCAGACGGCCGCCGATTGCGGCAGCGGCATGTCTTCGGCGATCAGGTCGGCGAACAGCGACTTCAGCAGATACGGGCGCGTCGTGGGCAGCAGGCGCGCACATCCGCACATGTCGCCGCCGGCATTTCGCGCAAACACGTAGACGGTATCGTCGCGATCGAACTGGTCGCGCTCGAAGCATTCGTTCGCCGACGGGAGCGCCCAGCCGAGCTGTTCGACGAACACGCGGCGCCGATAGCGCCCGAGATCCGCTGCAAGTTCGTGTGGCAACCGCCCTTCCTCGTGAACGAAGGTCCGCATGGTGTCCTCGGATTTGTGCTTTTGTATGCGTGCATTACATCGCGCGGCACGAGGAGGCGGTAACTGGTAACTCTTACAGGTTGGCGGCGTAAAGACGCCATTTGGGACGTGGTAACGGTTTCTTGATCGACGGGATTGAAAAGCTGGCCGCTTTTGCTTATAAAGAGCGCCAGCATCGCGGAAATGGTCTGATGAATGCGCGACCGGTTGTCACTGGAGCGTCGGACCGGCATGATAGGCGTCGTTGCGCCCGAGCAGGGCCGACACGACCGCGGCGGGCCAGTCGATACAGGCGAGCCGTGCGGCGAGCGCGGCGGTCGTGCGGAACATGCCGATGTCGGTACCCGTGGCGTCGACGGCCATTACGTTGCTGCGGACGTCGCCGCCGGCGATCACGAACGCGCCTGTTGCGCGTTCGAGGTACCAGTCCCAGCCGACCGTCACGTAAGCGACGCCGGCACGGGCGGTGCGCTGCCATTCGGTATAGCCGGCGAGGCGCGCGTCGATCGCGTTGTCGCGCAGTTCCGCAAGCAGCGATGCATCGAGGCCGCTTGTGACATGGTCGAGCGCAAGCGCGGCCATTGCGCCTTCTGACAGGCGCACGTAGCCGTCCGGGGACGGGCCGGAGACCGGGTGCAGCAAAGGTGAAGTCATGCGCGGAATGTATCAGCCTCGAACCGGAGCTGGCACCTGACAAGTATGACAGCGTGACGTTGTCGGAGAACGAATGGAACTGCGCTGGCAGGATGCCTATCAACAATTCAGCGCCGCGGAAGACGAGCAGCAGCTCTTCCAGCGGATCGCTGCCTATTCCAGGCGGCTGGGATTCGAATACTGCTGTTACGGCATTCGCGTGCCGCTGCCGGTGTCGAAGCCGTCGGTCGCGATCTTCGATACCTATCCGGACGGCTGGATGGCGCACTACCAGGCGCGGAACTACATCGAGATCGATTCGACGGTGCGCGACGGCGCGCACAGCACCAACATGATCGTCTGGCCGGATGTCGACCGGATCGATCCGAACCCGCTGTGGCAGGACGCGCGCGAATTCGGGCTGTCGGTGGGTGTCGCGCAGTCGAGCTGGGCGGCCCGCGGTGCGTTCGGGCTGCTGAGCATCGCGCGCCACGCCGACCGGCTGACGCCGGCCGAGATCAACATGCTGACGCTGCAGACGAACTGGCTCGCGAACCTGTCGCATTCGCTGATGAGCCGCTTCATGGTGCCGAAGCTGTCGCCAGCGGCGGGCGTCGCGCTGACCGCGCGCGAGCGCGAGGTGCTGTGCTGGACCGCCGAAGGCAAGACCGCCTGCGAAATCGGCCAGATCCTCAGCATCTCGGAGCGGACGGTCAACTTCCACGTCAACAACATCCTCGAGAAGCTCGGTGCGACGAACAAGGTCCAGGCGGTCGTCAAGGCTATCTCGGCCGGGCTCATCGAGGCACCGTGACGCGGGCGAGGGCGGCGGCGAATCCGGCTGCCGCCATGCCGCTCACTCCATCATCGGCTCCGCTTCCTTCGCGGTCCAGCTCACGCTGGAAATGCTCTTCTCCATGCTGATCCGGCTCGCGATCTGCTCGAGCTTCTGCTGATCCTTCGGATGCAGCTTCAGCGTCGCGGTCACCTTCAGCCGGTCCGGCTGGTCGGGCACGTCCTCGCTCGTCAGGCTCTGGAACGACAGCGGCTTCGCGTACATCGAGTTCGACAGCAGCGTGCGGATGTGCACTTCGTCGGCGGCCAGGCAGATCACGGTGATCTGGTATTCGCGCACGAGATCGGCGTTCGACACGGGCGTCGCGTTGATTGCCTGGCTGACGCCGCGCAGCAGGGTATTGGTGAGCAGCACGACGCCCGTGCCGGCGAGCGCGGGCACGTAATGGCCGGAGCCGGCCAGCACGCCGACGGCGGCCGAGCACCACAGCGTCGCGGCCGTGTTGATGCCCTGGATCGAGCCCTTGTCGCGCATGATCACGCCGCCGCCGAGAAAGCCGACGCCCGACACGACGTACGCGGCGATCTGCGTGACGCCCGCGACGCCGTTGCCGGTCAGCACGCCGAGCGTGACGAACAGGCACGCGCCGCTCGCGACGAGCGTGATCGTGCGCAGGCCTGCCGTGCGCTGGCGCATCTGGCGCTCGAGGCCGATCGCGACGCCGCAGGCGAACGCAGTGAAAAGACGGAGTGCGAAATCGAAAGTCATGGTTGTCCTGCCGTGCAAGGCGCGCATGCCGGCTCGCGTCGCTGCGGCGCAATGCCGAAGGCGACGCGACGATAGCCGTCATCGCGCGGTACTGTACCGCGCGTATGCGTCATTCAGTGTGAAACGGTAGGCGTGCGGGCTCGCGGAACGCGAGCCGGGGCAGGAGAACTGCGTCGGACAGGCGTTCAGGCGGCAAGCGGCGCACGCAACGGAGTGCTGCAACTGTCCACGATGGTTCCTGAAGGAAGAATGGGCGGCATTCTAGTGGGCGGCGTGCGCATGCGTCAACCGCCGGGCGGCGGTTGCGCTACTGCGCCGAGCCGATCGTCCCGGTTGCGAGCGCGAGCGCGGCAGCCGCCGACAGCGCGCCGGCGTAGCTGTCGACCTCGGCATTCCGCGCCGCGAGCAGTTGGCTTTGCGCGATCGTCGCATCGGTGACCGAGCCGACGCCGTTCCGGTACGCGGTCAGCGCCGCATCGTAGCTCGTCTGCGCGGCATCGACGAGCGCCTTTGCGGCGTCGTGCGACGCGAGGCTCGTCTGTACCGCGTTCTGCGCGGCAACGACCTGGCGAACGGCTTCTTCCTTGGTCCGCGTGAGACGCGCGGATGCGCTTTGCGCATCGTTGCGCGCCTGCATCAGCACGGCCGAGCGCAGGCCGCCGTCGTACAGCGGGATCGTCACGCCGAGGAACACGCCGCCGCCGTAGCGGCTGCCGTTCAGGTTGACGGTCGGCGCCTGGTCGCCGATCGCCGGCAGTGCGGTGATGGCGGTGCCGCCGCTTGCGTACGACGTCGAAGCGGACAGGAAGATCTTCGGCATGAACGCGGCTTCGGCGGCCTTGATCTTCGCGCGATTGGCCTTTTCGAGCGCGAACGCGCCCTGCAGGTCGGGGCGGCGCGCGATCGCGTCCGACACGATCGCGTCGACCGACGAACCGAGCGCCGGCGGCAGCGGCCGTTTCGGCAGCGCGGCGATCGTCGGCTTCGACAGCGGCGAGATGCCGAGCGCGGACACGAGGTCGAGGTAGCTGTCGCTCTCCGTGCCGCTCGCCTGCACGAGCGCGAGGTTCGCCTGCGCACGGTTCTGCGTCGCCTGCGCGAGTTCGACTACCGTACCGACGCCATGCTTGAGCCGCGCGCGGGACGCCGCGAGGATCGAGTCCGCGTTCGCGAGGCCCTGCTGCGCGCTGAGTGCGCGCGAGCGCGCGGCTTCGTACCGGTAGTACGCGACGGTCACGTCGTGGATCACTTGCTGGTGCACGGCCGTGAACGCGACGTTCGACGCGATCGACGCCTGTTCGGCCGCTTCGACGCGCGCCGCGCGTCCGCCGAAATCGAACAGCAGCCATTGCAGCGACAGCGCCGAGATCGTGCCGTGCACGGTCGTGTCGCTCGACGAGTCGCCGAGTATCGTCGACGTCGAGCCGTGGCTCGCCTGGTACGCGCCCATGGCCGTTGCCGACAGCTTCGGCAGGTAGGCGGATTTCGCGATGCCGACCGCGAGCGCCGCGTTGCGCGCGTCGTTCCATGCGATACGCGTCAGCGGGTTCGACGATTCGGCGAGGTCGATCAGTTCGGGCAGCGTGTACGCATGCGCGGCATCGAGTGCGGCAGGGGGCGACACCGACGCGAGCGCGGGCGTGGCCGGCAGCGTGTAGTCGTGCACCCCTTGCGCGGTCGCGCGCGGCGGTGCGGGCACGATGTCGCCCGCGGCCGAGGTCTGTGGCTGCCACGGGCGGTCGGATGCCTCCGGCGCCAGATCGATCGACGACGTCGCGCAGCCGGCCAGCGCGACGGCGGTCGCGAGGGCGGCGGCGGCGATCGAGGCGGCCGGCGGTTCAGGTAGGCGCATGGGGAACAGGCTCCTTCGGTGTGGCTTGACGGGCGGCGTCGGCGATGTGCGCGAGCCGCGTGTCGATCAGGTTCAGCAGCGCGTGGCGTGCGGGGTCGGTGGGAGCGGCATTCGGGGGTGGGGCCGGCGGCGCGGGGGATTCCGCATGATGCGCGACTTCGTCGTCGCGCAGGTCGGCCACGCGTGCGAGCCGCGCGCCGATCGCCGCGTCGCCCGGTGCGCGTTCGGCGAGCAGGAACAGCGGGCCTTCGAGCGCGCCGAGTTCCGCGAGCGCGCGCCGTCGCGCGGCGAGCCACGTGGCGGCCGGCCGCACCCACGACGGTTCGTAATGGATCAGGCCGAGCTCCTGCGCGATCGCGCCGTGGCGTGCGAACGCCTCGGCGGCCAGCGCGCGCCGCTCGGCCGGCTGCGCGATCTGCGCGAGGTGGCGCCATTGGTCGAGCAGCGCCGCGAGCGCCGTGTCGATCTGCTTGCCGATGCTGACGGGCCAGATGCGCGTGAACACGAGATACACGACCACGTTGCCGAGCAGGATGCCGATCGTGCGATCGCGCGCGAGCGTCAGGTCGAAGCCGGGGCCCGCGCCCTGGATCACGCACAGGAAGAATGCGAATGCGACCTGGAAGCCCGCGTATGCGATCCGTGGCGACCCGAACGCGACCCACGCGGCCAGCCATGCACCGGCGAACACGAGCGCCATCAGCTCGCCGATCGACGACAGCGACGGCACGACGAACACGAGCGCGGCGGTGCCGAGCAGCGCGCCGACGATGCAGCCGGCGATGCGCAGCGTGAGCTTCTCGACCGTTTCGGCCGTCGAGCCGAGCGACACCATGTAGCAGGTGATGAAGCAGGTATGGATACCCGACCAGTCGAGCTGCGAGTACAGCAGGTAGCAGAACATCGCCGCTGCCGTCGTTTTCAGCGCATAGCGGACGTGGTCGGGATTGGTGCGTGCGTCGGGCAGGAAGAAGCCGCGGCCGGGGGCGGCGGCGCAGGCGGTGCGGCGGGTTCTGCAGGCGCATCGGCCGGCGTGTCGGCAGTGTGCGCGTGGACCGTATCGGCCGGTGCGTCGGTCGCGGCCGGTTCCGCGAAGTGCGTGATCGCCGTGTGCAGATCCGTCGCGACGACGCGCGCGAGCGGCGGCAGCGCATCGGCCGCCGGCAGCGCGAGCGTCACGTCGACCGGATAGCCGCCGCGTTCGAGGATGGCGGCCATCTCGTCGAGCGTCGTCGCGATCGGTTCGACAAACGCGTCGGGCAGCCGCGCAGCGGGTTCGCGGTCGGCGAGCGCGACCGCGACGAGCAGCGCGGTGCTCGATGCGATGGCTTGCCGCAGCGCGACGACGTCGGCGGCCGCCGACGAGCCTTCGAGCTTCGACAGCTTGACCCACGTGAGCAACTGCTTGTCGCCTTCGCGCAGGCTCGCTTCGAACGCGGCGCGCGCGTCGCCGCCGCCGTCATCGCCGTCGTCGCCGCGCAGCCGCCGCGCGGCGAGCCGCAGCCGTTTCGCGAGCTGTGCCTGCGCGAGCTTGCGCGGCGACGGTGCGATCAGCAGGTTGACGACGATCGCGACGCCGACCGGGATCGCGACCATCAGCCACGCATAGAGCAGCGCGCGCGTCGCGGCTTCGCCGAACGGCGCCAGGCCGAGCTGGTCGAGCCCGAAGCCGACGATCATCGCGAGGATCGCGCCGACGGGGCGCAGCTTGCTGGCGGAGGTCAGGTAGAGCAGGCCGATCGACATCGCGGTCATGCAGGCGACCCGCAGGATCGAATAGTCGATGCTGAAGATCGCGACGCCCATCACGAGCGCGATGACGACCGTGACGAGCAGCAGCATCGCGACCGCGAGCACGACGCTCGTCACGCGGTCGGCGCGGTTCAGGAAGAACACGACATATGCGGAGATCGCGGCTTCCGGCGTGCCGTAGCCGCTCGTCACGAGCACGACCAGCGCGCAGATCAGCGCGACGCGCACGGCGATCGCGGTGCGCCCCGGAAACGGCGCGAGCAGCCGCAGGACTTCGCGCGGGCCCGGCGACCGGACGTCAGCGGCAGGCTGAGCCATGCCGGACCTCGACGATCGCGCTCGCGCCGACGCGCACGAGCTTGCCGTCGGGTTCGTCGAGCTTCACGCGCACGGGGAAGCGCTGCGCGACGTGTACCCAGTTCACCGAGTTCTGCACGATCGGCAGCGAGCGCGGCAGGTTGATGCGAGCACTGTCCGCGATGCCCGCGCCGATGCCGACGACCTTGCCCGTCATCGGGCGGCTGCGGTCGATCATCGAATAGACGGTCGCGCAGTCGCCGACCTCGATGCGGTTCAGCGACGTCTCGCGGAAATTGCCGACGGCGAACCATTCGCTCGCGTCGATCAGCGTGAAGATCGACTGGTTCGGCGCGAGGGTTTCGCCGGCGAGCACGGTCAGGCCCGTCACGAGCCCGTCGTGCGGCGCGCGTACGACCGTATCGTCGAGCGCATGCTGCGCGCGGGCGAGCGCGGCCTCGCGCGCATGCAGCGTCGCGATCGCGTCGGCGTCGTCGCCGATCGTCCGAGCGGACGCACGCTGCTGTTCCTGCGCCTGCGCGAGCGACACGGCCGCGTCGCGCTGGCGGACCTTCGCCTGGTCGAACTGCTGCGCGCTGACGTAGCCCTGCGCGGCGAGCGGCGCGAGCCGGTTCACGTCGCGCGTCGCGAGATCGGCGTTCTGCGTCGCGCGCTTGACCTGCTCGGCGGCGACCGCCGCGTTCGAGCGTTCGCCGATCAGCGAACGGTGGCGCGTGTCGAGCGATGCGCGTGCGAGCTCGAGATCGGCTTGCGCCTGCGCAACCGTCAGGCGGTACGGCACGGGATCGATTTCATACAGCAGGTCGCCTTTCGCGACGCGCTGGTCTTCATGCACCGCGAGCCGCACGATGCGCCCGCCGACAGGCGACGCGACATGCACGACGTCCGCGTCGATCGACGCGTCGTCGGTGGACGGGTAGGCCGTCGTGCGGTGGTATGCATACGCGAGCGCCGCGATGCCGAGCGCGACGATCGCGAGCGCGATCATGCGGCCTTTGACGGACGGACGGGCGGTTCCGGCGGCTTTCATGCGAACGGCCCCGTGCCGGTGAGCCAGACGATCACGGCGATCACGAGCCCGATCGCGGTGCAGACGGCGAGTTGGTAAGGGACCGTGGCGGCCCAGCCGGTCGCGACGAACACGCGGTGCGCGCCGATCGCGCCGACGATGCCGACGATCGCGCTGACGAGCCAGAGTGGGAAATACGCGCCGAACAGCACGTACGACGGTGCGCCGTGGGATGCGCAGCCCGCGAGCGGCAGGGCTGGCGCCAGGACGGCGGCGACGCGCAGGGGCGCGCGCGGCGTTGTTTTTCTCATGGTGTGACGAGCTCGACGATGGGGGTGGATGCCGGGCGCGGCGCAATGCGGTTCGTCGCCGCGACGACGATTCCGAGATACGGGGCCGATAATAAAGCAGCGCGATGCGGATCGCCAGCCGTCCGCCCCGCAGGGGCGGCACGGGCCGTGGCCGGTCGCGGCCGCGCTGGCGGTCGTGGCGGCCCCGTCCGGCGTCGCGTTTCGACAGCGAGGCGGCCGGACCGCCGCGATTCTGCCAGTGCAAGCTCGTGTAGGGTTGCTAACGGACTGTAAAGGATCGTAAGACGAAAGAGGGCTGGCGAAATTTGCCGCGCTGATGCGGCGGAATCGGCCCGGAAACGGCGGATTATTGCGCGAAGCCGCGCGAGCCTCCACCGGTGGCCGCGACCGGTCGTCGCTGCCGGGATCTGTGTACCATCGTACGTATGGCGCGAAGCGCGGCACGGGGCGTCACGGCCTCGTGCGACACGCATCGCGGAAGCCGTATCGCAACGAAGGTGAGCGCTCCATGCGAAGTTTCTTTGTCCGGTTCATTGCAATCGGCGTGCTGTTCCATCTGTATGTCGGGATGCGGATCATTCCCGACGCGTTCGAGTCGCCGGTCGCGCGCACGATCGCGGCGCTCGTGCTGGCGAGCTTCGTCGTGCTGATTCCGGTCGGCATGTTCTCGCGCCGCTTCGACGAAGGCTGGGCCGCGACGGTGGCCGGCTGGGCCGGCTCGCTCGTGATGGGATTTTTCTCGTCGCTGCTCGCACTGACGTTCCTGCGCGAATTCGTGCTGCTCGGCGTGTTCGCGTGGCGGCATCTCGGGCACGACGGCGCGTGGAGCGGCGCCGCGGCCGACACGGCGCTCGGCGTGCTGGCGGCCGCGGTGCTCGTTACCGCGATCGGGTTTGTCGGCGCGCGCCGCACGGCGGCGGTCAAGCGCGTGTCCATTCCGGTCGCGGGGCTGCCGGCCGCGCTCGACGGGCTGACGATCGTGCAACTGTCCGACATCCACGTCGGGCCGACGATCAAGCGGCCTTATATCGAACGGATCGTGCGCGCGGTGAATGCGCTCGATGCCGACCTCGTCGTCGTGACGGGCGACGTGGTCGACGGTTCGGTCAAGCGCCTGCGCGAACACACCGCGCCGCTCGGCCGCATGCAGTCGCGGCACGGCAGCTTTCTCGTGACGGGCAACCATGAGTATTACGCGGGCGCGCACGCGTGGATCGACGAATTCCGGCGCATCGGGCTGACGGTGCTGCTGAACGAGCACGTGCTGATCGAGCACGACGGCGCGCGCGCGGTGCTCGCCGGCGTGACCGACTTCACGGCGGGCGGGTTCGATCCCGCGCATCGTAGCGACCCCGAGCAGGCGCTGGCCGGCGCGCCGCGCGACGTCGGCACGAAGATCCTGCTCGCGCACCAGCCGCGCAGCGCGGAAGCCGCGAATCGCGCGGGTTTTACCGTGCAGTTGTCGGGGCACACGCACGGCGGCCAGTTCCTGCCGTGGCCGCCGTTCGTACGGATGCAGCAGCCGGTGATCGGCGGGCTGAGCCGCTTCGGCGAGCTGTGGCTCTATACGAGCCGTGGCACCGGATACTGGGGGCCGCCGAACCGCTTCGGCGTGCCGTCCGAGATCACGCTGATCCGGCTGACGCGCGGCTGCTAGCGAGCCGTCACTCGATGCGGGCGATGTCGTCGAAGTCGAAGCGCGGGCTGCGCGGGAACAGGCCGGTCGGATCGCCGTAGCCGAGGTTCACTAGGAAGTTGCTCTTGATCGAAGTGCCCGCGAAGAATTCGGCATCGACCTTCGCGTTGTCGAAGCCCGACATCGGGCCCGCATCGAGGCCGAGCGCGCGTGCGGCGAGGATCAGGTACGCGCCTTGCAGCGACGAATTGCGGAACGCGGTGGCCTCGATCAGCGCATCGTTGCCGGCGAACCAGCTCCGTGCGTCGGCGTGCGGGAACAGGCGCGGCAGGTGATCGTGGAACGCGAAATCCATGGCGACGATCACGGTGACGGGCGCGGCCATCGTCTTCGCGAGATTGCCTTCGGACAACGCGGGTTTCAGGCGCGCCTTCGCCTCGGGCGACTTGACGAACACGAAGCGCGCGGGGCTCGAGTTCGCCGACGTCGGGCCGAATTTCGTCAGGTCGATCAGCCGGTGCAGCAGCGCGTCGTCGACGGGTTTGTCCTGCCACGCGTTGTGCGTGCGCGCGGTGAGGAACAGTTGATCGAGGGCGGAATCGGAGAGCGTCGTCATGATGGGATCCGGAAAGATAGCGGCCGGGTCGCGCCGGCCGGCATGGCGGAAGAAAGCGGCACCCCTCGGCGGGGCGCATCGCAACACGCCGCGATGATAGCGTGATGCGCAAGCGGCGGTTTCCTTTCAGCGGCGAATGACAGCGCATGGCGGCGCGCGGCGCCGTTGGCTAGTATGCAGACATGCACTGTTCGCCCCGGTCATCGCCCGTTTCCTCCCGACATGTCGACGCCCGATCTCTTCGCTGACACGCCCGCGCCCGACGTGGACTGGTACCCGGACTGGCTCGCGCAGCCCGACGCCGACCGCGCGCTGGCCGCGCTGATCGACGAGGTCGCGTGGCGGCAGGACACGATCCGCACGCCGCGCGGACGCATTCCGTTGCCGAGGCTCACCGCGTGGCAGGGCGAACCCGATGCCGTCTACGTGTATTCGGGGATCCGCAACGTGCCGGCGCCGTGGACGCCGACCGTGCTCGACCTGAAGCGCGCGGTCGAGGCGACGTGCGGCGCGCGCTTCAACAGCGTGCTGCTCAATCGCTACCGCAACGGGCAGGACAGCCTGGGCTGGCACGCGGACAACGAGCCCGAACTCGGCGATGCGCCGGTGATCGCGTCGGTGAGCCTCGGTGCAATGCGCGTGTTCGATCTTCGCCATCGCGCGACCGGCGTCACGCATGCGTATCGCCTCGTGCACGGCAGCCTGCTCGTGATGCGCGGGCGCACGCAGTCCGAGTGGCAGCATCGCGTGCCGAAGGCGCCGAGCGTGCAGGGCGAGCGCGTCAACCTGACATTCCGGCGCGTGATGCCGGACGATACGGGGCGGTAGCAGTCTGTCGTCACAAGCGGTGCCCGGGTGGCCAGGCGGTTCCCGCCCCGTTTTTACGACCCACGACCGACCGATGCAAGCAATTGATCGCGTGTGCGGCACGTTGCCGCATGAGCGTTTTTCCATGCGGCCTGAAGCAGCTCTGAGGCCCGTCCCATATGGGTTTCAGGCATATTCGATCAACCGCCGGGTACCGATAGATGAGTGAAACCTCTGATGGTGCGTCGCAACAATCATTGACTAGACTGTCGAATGGCTGAAACGCGTCGCATACCGGCGCGATCTTTTCGACATGCCCCATGCGTTGCCGATGCAACGCGCAACGGGGCAGGAGCATAACGCGTGACCGTACTCGACCCTTCCTTCGAACCCTCGCTGCACGTCTTCGAACAAGACGGCGGATGGCAATGGGCGCTGACGGTGAAGCGGGCGACCGGCGTCGGGGTGAAAGTCGTTGCATTCAGCCGGGAAGGCTTTCGCGGCGAAGCCGAGGCTTACGCCGCCGGCCAGCTTGCCCGCGCCGAGTATGACGCCGCCGTGACGGCCTGACGCCGTCGTGTCGATCCCCGCCCGGGGATCGCATTCACCGCCTGCTGCCCGCCGTTTTTTCCCCGATCGGTTCCCGTCTTCCCTCTACCGCGACACGCACATCGCGCGATACCGCATGCGGTGCGCCGGCGCACCGCCGCCCGCGATCGTCGTGCGCGCGTGGATCGGCGCGAACGGCGCCGTCGCGCGCGTCGAATTCGCGTCGCTGGGCGATCCCGACGCGGACGGCGGCGCTGCGGCAATTGCTCACGGCCGGCGGCCCGCTGGCCGAGCCGCCGCCCGACATGCTGCAGCCGTTGCGCGTGCGCCTGCGGCTCGCGCCGAATCCTGACGCGGCGGCCGCCGCACCGGCGTCGGCGGCGCGCCGTGACGCCCGGGCCGGCCGCTGCCGGCGGATATCGTAATAAGATATGAGGTTATTGCGTTGGCGGGACGACGATACCCTTCTTCCTCAAAAGGACCTACCCATGCAACTGACCCAGTTAGGCGGCCATGTCGCCCAATCCGGCTTCGCCGAAAAGCAGAAACATGCGCAAGCGCTGATGTACGGCATGGCCGACATCAACGAGTATGTGTCCGGCGGCGTCTGCTACGATGCCGCGGCCTATGTCAGGTACCTGCTGCGCGGCGACGCGATGATCGCGCCCGGCACGCTGCTCGACACGATCGGCCAGCACTGGAGGACGCGATTCAACTTCGAGACCGGCGATCAGTGGGACGGGCGCGCCAGCATTCCGGCGGGAACCGCGGTCGGTTTTTCCCGCGGCGGCAATGTGTTTCATGCCGCGATCGCGGTCGGCGGCAGCCGGATCCGGGCCGTGAACGGTGGCCGTCTGGGCAGCGGATGGATGTATGCCGTCGACCTTGCACGGGTGCTCGAGCAGGATGCGGCCGGCGGCTTCACGTTCGATCGCGCGAACCTCCGGGTCCACCTGTCGCGCCTGTAGGCGACGCGGCGTCGAATACGGCGCCGTTCGCCGTCTTTCAGCCGCCCGACGCGGGCAACAGCCTGGCGGCGGTCTTCCCGCCGTCCGGCGATTTCGGCATGGCGTTGCGCTGTCCATCGCTGCTATTCTCTCGACCGTGAATGACTCCGCATGAGGTCGCGGACGCGCATGCCGCGTCGCGGCGAAACGCGCGGGTGCGAGCCTGCGTGCGCGCTGGAGTAGCATGACTGAATATCCACGACAATCCATGACCTGTTTCGTGACTGATTTCCTTCCGTCCATGTCCACATGGTCAAGACAACGATGAGCGACGCACCCGATCCCGCCGCTGCCGGCGACGACGAATCGTCCGGCAGCGCCTCGTCCTATCTGGTGCCGGGGCTCGAACGCGGGCTGCGGATCCTCGCCGAATTCTCGGCGCGCGAGCCCGTGCTCGGCGCGCCCGAATTGTCGAAGCGCATCGGCATCCCGCGCACGACCACGTTCCGCCTGCTTCAGACGCTCGAAGCGCTCGGTTTTCTCGAACGCGTGAACGGCGACCGCTATTTCCGGCTCGGCGTCGGCGTGCTGCGGCTCGGCTTCGAATACCTGAACTCGCTCGAGCTGACCGATCTCGGCGCACCTGTGCTCGAACGGCTGCGCGATTCCACCGGCTTCTCGACGCACCTGCTGATCCGTGACCAGCGCGACGTCGTGTTCGTCGCGAAGGCGCAGAGCAACACATCGATGTTCGGTTCGGTGAAGGTGCACGTCGGCACGCGCTTGCCCGCGCATGCGACCGTGCACGGCCACGTGCTGATGGGCGACCTGACGCGCGACGCGCTGCGCCAGCTCTATCCGGAAAAGCGGCTCGAGCAGTTCACCGAGCGCACGCCGGGCACCGTCGACGAACTGTACGAGCGCGTGCGGCAGTACGCACGGCTCGGTTATGCGGTCAGCGAGGCGGCGTTCGAGAGCGGCATCTCGGCCGTGACCGCGCCCGTGCGCGATCATTCGGGCTCGATCGTCGCGGCGATCACCGCGACGGTGCCGCGCTCGGAGATCGGCGAGGCCGGCGAGAAGGAGCGGCTCGTCGAAGCCGTGTGCGGTGCGGCTGTCGACCTGTCGCAGCGCCTGAACTATCGTCCGCTCGAAAGCGACCCGACGTTTGCGCACGCGCGCCACAAGGTCGCGATGTTCTGACGTACAAGCGGCGCGACGCATCCGGCATCCCAAAGGAAAAGAGCGGCCCGCGGGCCGCTCTTGTCGTTTCAGGCGCCGAGCGCGTGAAACCGCTCAGAACGAGTGGTGGATCCCGGTGAGCAAGATCACCTGGTTCGCGGTGCTCGACACGCCGGCCGTGAAGAACGCGGCCTTCGCGCCGCCCGAACCGTGCTCGTACAACACGTTCGCATAGAGCTGCGTGCGCTTCGACAGCGCATAGATGTCGCCGAGCTCGACCTGCGTCCAGCGGCGGCCGGCCAGCGTCGTGGTCGCCGCGCCGCCCGCGATCGTGTTGAACGCGCTGCTGCGGTAGTTCACGCCCGCGTCATAGCTCTGGAATGTATCCGAATGGCCGTTCGACTGCATCTTCGTGCGCGTGTAGAGGCCATGCACGAGGAAGTCGCCGAACTGGTACGACGCACCTGCGCCGATGTTCTCGACCTTGTTCGCGATATAGCCGTTCGCGGTGTTCTGCCCCTGGAACGAAGCGATGCCCGTCTGGCCGATCAGGATCGAGCGGTCGTGCTCGTTCGAGTAGACGGCCGACGCCTTGAACGGCCCGTTCGCATAGTTCAGCGCGACGCCGACCGACTTGCCGGTCGAGAAGTTCGTCGTGTTGCCGAGCGCCAGCATCGCCGCGGCCGAGAAGCCCGCGTAGGTCGGCGAGCGGTACTTCACCGAATTGTTGTACGGCACGTTGCCGGTCGCGGCGAGCCCGTCGATGTTGCCGGGGTGGAATGCGTACCAGCTCAGCGCCAGGTAGGCCGTGCTGAGCGGATCGAGATAGTCGAACGACAGCGGCGTCTGGCGGCCGAGCGTCAGCGTGCCGTAGCGGTCCGAGCTGAGGCCGACGTACGCCGCGCGGTTCCAGATCGTGTTCGCGGTCGCGAACTGGCCGTTGTTCGTATAGAAGCCGTTTTCGAGCTGGAAGATCGCCGACAGGCCGCCGCCGAGGTCTTCCTTGCCTTTCAGGCCCCACCGATCGGGCTGCGTGTTGCCCTGGATCATTGCCCACTTCGCATGGCCGCCGACGTTGTTCACGTACGCGACACCCGCATCCAGGCTGCCGTACAGCACCACGCTGCTCTGCGCCCACGCGCCCGACATCGCACCCATCCCGATGACTGCTGCTGCTACCGCTTGCTTGACCATTTGATCTCCTGACTCTCCAACCTGATGAAAACGTGCCGTGGCGGCATGCGCGGGGACGGCCGGCCGTCACGCGTGTTTCACCGCCGGGTGGGCATTTCATATGTTCCATACAAGGAACAATGTACCTCTGATGGAATGGAGTATAGAGGTGTCACGAGCGTGGTCAAAAATAAACTTTTCGGGACGGATGGGTTCCGGGACGATGCGCGTCGACGGCGCGGGGCATCTGCAAAAAGGGCATAACTCCCCGCTACAAAACAATAAATTACATTTGATGGGGTAGGCGGGGGTAATGGTTGACCTGGTGGTCGGTGTTTTCCCTAGGGCATGCAGCTTTTTGTTTTACTCGTGGAAAGTCGCTCCTATAATCACCATCCATAAACTGATGTTCCTAATATGGAACAAGCAAGGAACAAACCGAGAGTCGATCAGAAGGAAGGGTGTGAGATGTCTGAACAATGGATTTGCGCCGGGCACGCCGGCGCGCTGTCGGAAGACACGCCGATCGAGTTCAAGCGGACCGACGGCGTCGAAATCGGGATCTATCGCGTCGGCGACGACGTGTATGCGCTCGAGAACGTGTGCCCGCATGCGTACGCGCTGCTGACGCAGGGGTTCGTCGACGAAGGCACGGTCGAATGCCCGCTGCACGAGGCCGTGTTCGACATCAAGACGGGCGAATGCCTGAAGGGTCCGGGCGGACGCGCGCTGAAGCAGTACGCGGTGCGCCTCGCCGGCGAGGAAATCCAGATCAAGGTGGAATGACATGAAAGAAGCGACCGTCAACTTCAATCCCTTCCTGAAGCCGTGGGTGGCGCCACAGCCGAACAACGTCGCCGGCAAGGGGCAGATCGAGATTCCCGGTCAGGTCGAGAACCGGATCTGGCAGAACCGCAAGGCCGAGCCGACCCAGTACGAGAACGACCTCGGCGATGCGCTCGAACGCGTGTTCGAAGCCGGCGCGACCGAACTGGACGACGTCGTCGCGGGCCTGAACCGCATCGGCTTCCGCGCACCGGATGGCTCGCCGTGGACACCGGAGCGCTTCCGCGCCGAAATGGCCGCGCTCGCGGAATGACCGCGCCGAGCGCGCGATCCGCCGACCCGACGACAACCGCATCCGGAGCACACTGATGACGTCCCCCGCACAACACGCTTTCCAACACGACCCGGTCCGTGACTATCTCGACCGCGGCATCAAGAACTACTGGTATCCCGTCGCGCCGAGCTGGCAGGTGTCGAACGCACCCGTCGGCCTCACGCGCCTGTCCGAGCAGATCGTGCTGTGGCGCGATCACGAGGGCAAGGTCCACGCACTCGAGGATCGCTGCCCGCACCGCGGCGCGCGGCTGTCGCTCGGCTGGAACCTCGGCGGCAGCATTGCCTGCTGGTATCACGGCATCGAAGTCGACGGCGGCGGCACGGTCAACCGTGTGCCGGCCGTGTCGAACTGCCCGCTCGAAGGCACGAAGTGCGTGAAGTCCTATCCGGTCGAAGAGAAGGCCGGCGCGATCTTCCTGTGGTTCGGCGACGAAGCGCACGGCGAGCCGGCGCCGCTGAACCTGCCCGAGGAACTGGTCGCCGACGAGTACGGCCACTTCCTGTGCGTGTCGAACTGGAAGTGCAATTACCAGTACGCGATCGACAACGTGATGGACCCGATGCACGGCGCGTACCTGCATGCGACGTCGCACTCGATGGCCGAAGGCGACAAGCAGGCCGACATGCGCGTGCGCAAGACGGAAACGGGCCTGATGTTCGAGAAGATCGGCCAGCGCGACGTGAACTTCGACTGGGTCGAGCTCGGCGAAACCGGCTGCCTGTGGATGCGTCTCGCGATTCCGTACAAGCAGAAGTTCGGCCCGGGCGGCAACTTCGGGATCATCGGTTTCGCGACGCCGGTCGACGGCGACAACTGCCAGGTCTACTTCTGGCGCACGCGCAAGGTCAGCGGCTGGCAGCGCGACGTGTGGCGCTTCATGTACCGCAACCGTCTCGAAGGGTTGCACTGGGACGTGCTCGAGCAGGACCGCTACGTCCTCGAAAGCCTCGCGCCGCAGGCGCGCGATCACGAATACCTGTACCAGCACGACGTCGGCATCACGCGCGTGCGCCGGATGCTGCGCCAGCGTGCGCAGGAACACCTGTCCGCGCTCGACGCGCATCGCGCGGCGCAAGCCGCTTCGGAGCCCGCGAATGGTTGAGCTCGCACCGGTCGTGCCGCTCGCGGGGCGCCGTGTGCTCGTCACCGGCGGCGCGCGCGGTCTCGGCGCGGCGTTCGTGAAGGCGCTCGTCGCCGCGGGCGCGCAGGTCGCGTTCGGCGATGTGCTGGCCGACGAAGGCCGTGCGCTTGCCGCGCAACTGTCGGGAGCCGGCCACGTTGCGCATTTCTTCGCGCTCGACCTGGCCGATCCGGCGAGCGTCGACGCATTCGTCGCGCAGGGCGCGGCGGCGCTCGGCGGCATCGACGCGCTGATCAACAACGCGGCGATCACGAACTCGGGCGGCAAGCTGTCGACGGAGCTCGACGTCGCGACGTGGGACGCCGTGATGAACGTGAACGTGCGCGGCGTGTGGCTCGTGAGCAATGCGGCGCTGCCGCACCTCGCGAAGTCGGGCCGCGGCGCGATCGTGAACCTCGCCTCGGACACCGCGCTGTGGGGTGCGCCGAAGCTGCTCGCGTACGTCGCGAGCAAGGGCGCGGTGATTGCGATGACGCATGCGCAGGCGCGCGAGTTCGGCGCGCACGGCGTGACGGTCAACGCGATCGCGCCGGGGCTGACCGAAGTCGAGGCGACGGCCTACGTGCCGGCCGAGCGCCACGCGTTCTACATGCAGGGCCGCGCGCTGACGCGTGCGCAGGTGCCCGACGACGTGACGGGCCCCGTGCTGTTCCTGCTGTCGGACGGCGCGCGCTTCGTGACGGGCCAACTGCTGCCGGTAAACGGCGGCTTCGTAATGAATTGATGTTTTCACCCTTGATGAAGGAGTTGACGATGGCGGACGCCGATCTCGAACGCAAGTCGTGGGACCAGCCGGAAGGCGCAAGCTTCAACGACTGGATGGAAGGGCGCGTCGCGCGCTACGCGACGCGTCGCTACGACTGGGACGCACTGAAGTTCCAGGCCGACTACGACTCGAAGTACCGCCGTGCGCAGATGCGCTATGTCGGCACCGGCGGCACGGGCGTCGCGAAGGACGTCAACACGGTGCCGGCCGGCAACTTCACGTTCTCGACGATGGTGATCCCGGCCGGCAACATCGGCCCGAGCCACATCCACATCGACGTGGAAGAAATCTTCTTCGTGCTGCGCGGCAAGATGAAGGTGATCTGCGAGCGCGACGGGCAGACGTGGGAGGCGATCCTCGGCGAGCGCGACCTGATCTCGGTGCCGCCCGGCGTATATCGCACGGAAATCAACATCGGCGAGGAAGACGCGCTGATGTGCGTGATGCTCGGCTCGCCGAAGCCGATCACGCCGACGTATCCGCCCGATTCGCCGCTCGCGAAGATCAAGCGTTGAGACGGAGCCGGTGAAGCAATGAGTGTCATCGACAAACGTGAACGCGACCGCACCGCGGCATTCGCAGCGCTGCTCGGGCAGTTTCCCGAGCAGCGTTGCGCGGCCGGCGCGGCGGGCACGATCGGTTATCGCGAGGCCGGCGCGCAGCATGCGGGCCGCGCGCTGCCCGTCGTGCTGCTGCACGGGATCGGCTCGGGCGCCGCATCGTGGGTGTGCCAGCTCGACACGCTCGGTGCATCGCGGCGCGTGCTCGCGTGGGATGCGCCCGGTTATGGCGCGTCGACGCCCGTGCACGGCGCGTCGCCGGCCGCCGCCGATTACGCGGCATCGCTGAACGCGTGGCTCGAGGCACTCGGCATCGAACGCTGCGTGCTGGTCGGGCATTCGCTCGGCGCGATCGTCGCGGGCGGTCTTGCCCGCGTGATGCCCGCGCGGATCGCCGGCCTGCTGCTGGTGTCGCCCGCGGGCGGCTACGGCAGCGCGCCCGCCGAAACGCGCGAATCGCGCCGCGACGCGCGACTCGCGATGCTCGCGGAACTCGGTCCGGCCGGGCTCGCCGAGCAGCGCAGCGGCAACATGCTGTCCGGTTTCGCGAGCGAGGATGCGCGTGCATGGGTGCGCTGGAACATGGCGCGCATCGTGCCGGCAGGCTATGCGCAGGCCACGCATCTGCTCGCGAACGCCGACCTCGCGACCGATCTCGCCGGTTTTCGCGGCCGCACGGCCGTGGCCGTCGGCGCGAACGACGCGATCACGCCGCCCGCCGCATGCGAGCGGATCGCCGCGGCCGCGCACGTCGGGCTGCAGGTGATTCCTCAAGCCGGTCATGCCGGGTACGTGGAAGCGCCGGCCGTTTATTCCGCACTGATCGACACGTTCTGCCGTCAGTGCGATACGCAGTGGGGGCTGGTATGAACGACCCCCACGATCACATTCGTTCGCTGCTCCCCGAGGGGGCGGATGCCTCCCTTGGGGCGGCCCGGCGGGAGACATCATGAGCGACCCGCTGCAACAAGAACCCGAAAACGGCAAGGCCGAAGCCAGCTACGTGGTGCCGGGCCTCGAACGCGGGCTGCGGATTCTCGCCGAATTCTCGCCGCGCGAGCCCGTGCTCGGTGCGCCCGAGTTGTCGAAGCGGCTCGGCATTCCGCGCACGACGGTGTTCCGTCTGCTGCAGACGCTCGAATCGCTCGGCTTCCTCGAGCGCGCGGACAAGGATCGCAACTACAAGCTCGGCATCGCCGTGCTGCGGCTCGGCTTCGAATACCTGAGCTCGCTGGAGCTGACCGATCTCGGCCTGCCGGTGATCGAGAGCCTGCGCGACGCGACCGGTTTCACGACGCACATCGTGATCCGCGATGGCCGCGACGTCGTGTTCGTCGCGAAGGCGCAGAGCCAGTCGCCGGTGTTCAGCTCGATCCGCGTGAACGTCGGCACGCGCTTGCCAGCGTATGCGACGACGCACGGCCATGTGCTGATGGGCGACCTGTCGCTGAAGGAGCTGCGCTCGCTGTATCCGGAAGGCACGCTGAACCGGATGACGAGCGCGACGCCGGAGACGGTCGATGCGTTATACGAAGTGATTCGCGAGGATGCGCTGCGCGGCTATGGCGTCAGCAACTCGTCGTTCGAGCGCGGCATTTCGGTGGTCACGGTGCCCGTGCGCAACGAGACGCAGAAGATCGTCGCGTGCATCACGGTGACGGTGCCGCGGCCGGAGATCGACGCGGCGCTGATCGCGGACGGGCTGATCGACAAGGTGCAGCGCGCGGCGGCGGAACTGTCGCGGCGGCTCAACTACCGCTCGGATGACGAGCACACGTTTATGAAGGCGTTAGGATTGAAATGAGACCCCCACGCTTGCTTCTCGCGCTGCCCCCCGAAGGGGCGGTCAATCCTCTTGGGACGGCCCGGCGAGGATTGACATGATTGAGATCGATCTGACCGGGCAGGTTGCGGTGGTGACGGGCGGTTCGTCCGGCATCGGCCTCGCGACGGCCGAACGGTTCCTGCAGGCCGGCGCATCGGTCGCGATTTGCGGCCGCGACAGCGACCGCCTCGCACGCGCTGCGGCGATGCTCGGCGAAAAATATCCGGGTGCGCAACTGCTCGCCGAGCGCTGCAACGTGCTCGACGAGGCCGACGTGGCCGCGTTCGCACAGGCGGTGTCCGCGCGCTTCGGCCGTGCCGACATGCTGGTGAACAACGCAGGCCAGGGCCGCGTGTCGACCTTCGCCGACACGACCGACGACGCGTGGCGCGAAGAGCTCGAACTGAAGTACTTCAGCATCATCCGCCCGACGCGCGCATTCCTGCCGCTGCTGCGCGACGCGCAGGCGCCGACGATCACCTGCGTGAACTCGCTGCTCGCGCTGCAGCCCGAGTCGCACATGGTCGCGACGTCGTCGGCGCGCGCGGGCGTGCTGAGCCTCGTGAAGTCGCTCGCGACCGAACTGGCGCCGCAGCGCATCCGCGTGAACTCGATCCTGATCGGCATCGTCGAGTCGGGCCAGTGGCGCCGCCGCTACGAAGCGCAGGCGCAACCCGGCGAAAGCTGGGAGGAATGGACGGGTGCGCTCGCGCGCAAGAAGAACATTCCGCTGAATCGCTTCGGCAAGCCCGACGAGGCCGCCTGGGCACTTTTTTATCTCGCAACGCATCTGTCGTCCTACACGACGGGCAGCCATATCGACGTTTCTGGAGGCTTTGCACGCCATGTCTAAAAAAACCACGGTTGGCGAGCTGATTGCCGCCTTTCTCGAGCAGTGCGGCGTGAAAACCGCATTCGGTGTCATCTCGATCCACAACATGCCGATCCTCGACGCGATCAACTCGCGCGGCAACATCCGCTATGTCGGCGCGCGCGGCGAAGCCGGCGCGGTGAACATGGCCGACGGCCTGGCCCGCGTGTCGGGCGGCCTCGGCGTCGCGTTCACGAGCACCGGCACGGCGGCGGGCAACGCGGCCGGCGCGATGGTCGAGGCACTGACGGCCGGCACCGCGATGCTGCACATCACGGGGCAGATCGAGACGCCGTACCTCGATCAGGATCTCGCCTATATCCACGAGGCGCCCGACCAGCTGACGATGCTGGACGCGATCTCGAAGGCCGCGTTCCGCGTGCGCACGGTCGAGACCGTGCTGCCGACGATCCGCGAAGCCATACGCATTGCGCAGACCGCGCCGACGGGCCCCGTGTCGGTCGAGATTCCGATCGACATCCAGGCCGCCGAAATCGAATGGCCGGAAGACCTCGCGCCGGCGCACGTCGCGGTGCGCGAGCATGACGCCGCACGCGTCGCGAAGCTCGCCGACGCACTCGCGGCCAAGCGCCGCCCGCTGCTGTGGCTCGGCGGCGGCGCGCGCCACGCCCGCGACGAAGTCGAACGCCTCGCGAAGCTCGGCTTCGGCGTCGTGACGAGCGTGCAGGGCCGCGGCGTGCTGCCCGAGGATCATCCGGCGACGCTCGGCGCGTTCAACGTGCATGCGTCCGTCGAAGCGTTCTACAAGACCTGCGACGCGCTCGTCGTGGTCGGTTCGCGCCTGCGCGGCAACGAGACGCTGAAGTACAAGCTCGCGCTGCCGCAGCCGCTGTTCCGCGTCGATGCCGATGCGCTCGCGGACAACCGCGGCTACCGCAACGAGCTGTTCGTGCACGGCGATTCGAAGCGCGTGCTGGCCGAACTGGCCGACCTGCTCGAAGGCCGCCTGTCGGTCGATCCGCAGTTCGCGTCCGATCTCGCGGCGGCTCGCGAGCAGGCGGTCGCCGACGTGGCGAAGGGCCTCGGGCCATACAAGCAGCTCGTCGATACGCTGCAGGGCGCCGTCGGCCGCGACTACAACTGGGTGCGCGACGTGACGATCTCGAACAGCACGTGGGGCAACCGCCTGCTGAAGATCTTCGAACCGCGCGCGGGTGTGCATGCGCTCGGCGGCGGCATCGGCCAGGGGATTCAAATGGGCATTGGTGCGGCGCTGGCGGGCGCCGCCGCGAAGACGGTCTGCCTCGTCGGCGACGGCGGCCTGATGGTCAACGTCGGCGAGCTGGTGACGGCCGTGCAGGAAAACGCGAACGTGATGATCGTGCTGATGAACGACCAGTGCTACGGCGTGATCCGCAACATCCAGGACGCGCACTACGGCGGCCGCCGCTGCTTCGTGCAATTGCACCAGCCCGATTTCGCGCAGTTCTGCGCGAGCTTCGGCCTCACGCATTACCGGATCACGTCGCTCGACCAGGCCGAAGCGATCGTGCGCGACGGGATGGCGAAGGAAGGGCCGGTGATGGTCGAAGTCGACATGCTGTCGGTCGGCTCGTTCGCCTCGTCGTTCGCAGGCCCGCCGGTGAAGAAGGAAGCGCCCACGGAGCGCCAGTATGCGTAACGCGCACGCACCCGTCGACGTCGCGATGATCGGCTTCGGCGCGATCGGCGCGGCCGTGTACCACGCAGTCGAGCACGATGCGGCGCTGCGCATCGCGCACGTGATCGTGCCCGACCACCAGCGCGCCGCGGTGCAGAGCGTGCTGGGCGGTGCCGTGGAGGTCGTGTCGTCGGTCGACGCACTGGCCCGCCGCCCCGATTTCGCGCTCGAATGCGCGGGCCACGGTGCGCTCGTCGATCACGTCGTGCCGCTCTTGAAGGCCGGCACCGACTGCGCGGTCGCATCGATCGGCGCGCTGTCCGATCTCGCGCTGCTCGACGTGCTGTCGCGGGCCGCCGACGAAGGCGACGCGACGCTGACGCTGCTGTCCGGCGCGATCGGCGGCATCGACGCGCTGGCTTCCGCGAAGCAGGGCGGCCTCGACGAAGTGCTGTACGTCGGCCGCAAGCCGCCGCTCGGCTGGCTCGGCACGCCGGCCGAGGAGTTGTGCGACCTGCGCACGATGGCCGAAGAGAAGGTGATCTTCGAAGGCACCGCGCGCGACGCCGCGCGGCTGTATCCGAAGAACGCGAATGTCGCGGCGACCGTTGCGCTCGCGGGCCTCGGCCTCGATGCGACGCGCGTGCGACTGATCGCCGATCCGGCCGTCGCGCGCAACGTGCACCGCATCACCGCGCGCGGCGCATTCGGCGAGATGTCGCTGGAAATGAGCGGCAAGCCGCTGCCCGACAACCCGAAGACGTCCGCGCTGACGGCGTTTTGCGCGATCCGCGCGCTGCGCAACCGCGCGGCCCGCTGCGTGATCTGAGCGGCGCTTCGAGAGATTCGGACTATTGAATGTCCGCCCGCGCCACGGCGAGGGCGGGTGCGCAGAGACAGATTTGTGGAACTTGTGACATGACTCCTTTCGATACGAGCCTGGTACCCGACGGCAACATCCTGATCGGCGGCGAGTGGCGGCGCGGCCGTGGCGCGCCCTACGCCAGCATCTATCCGGCCGACCAGTCGGTGAACATGGAAGTGTCGACGGCGAACGCGGAAGACGCGGCCGAAGCCGTCGAAGCCGCCGATGCAGCATGGCGCCGTGCCGACTGGGCCGGGCTGAAGCCGCATCAGCGCGCGCAGGTGCTGTACCGCATCGCGGATCTGATCATGCAGCGCCACGAGGCGCTCGCGAACCTGCAGCGCCGCGACAACGGCAAGCCGATCGGCGAGACGCGCGTGCTGGTGGCCAGCGCCGCGAACACGTTCCGCTATTTCGCGGCCTGCCTCGAAACGCTCGACGAAGAACTGACGCCGTCGCGCGGCGACTACCTGACGATGAGCGTGTACGAGCCGATCGGCGTGATCGCGGCGATCACGCCGTGGAACTCGCCGATCGCGTCCGACGCGCAGAAGCTCGCGCCGGCACTTGCCGGCGGCAACGCGGTGGTGCTCAAGCCGGCCGAAGTCACGCCGCTCGTGTCGCTTGCGCTCGCGCGCATCTGCGAGGAAGCCGGCGTGCCGAAGGGCGTGCTGAGCGTGCTGCCGGGCAAGGGCTCGGTGATCGGCGATGTGCTCGTGCGTCATCCGTTGGTGAAGAAGGTGTCGTTCACCGGCGGCACCGAAGTGGGCCGCGGCATCGCGCGCATCGCGGCCGAGAAGCTGATGCCCGTGTCGCTCGAACTCGGCGGCAAGTCGCCGACGATCGTGTGCGACGACGCCGATCTCGATCATGCGGTCAACGGTGTGCTGTACGGCATTTTCAGCTCGTCGGGCGAAGCGTGCATCGCGGGTTCGCGGCTGTTCGTGCAGCGTGCGGTGTACGACGAATTCATGAAGCGGCTGGTTGCGGGCGCACGCAAGCTGCGCGTGGGCGACCCGACGCGGCCCGATACGCAGATGGGGCCGCTGATCACCGCGAAGCATCGCGAATCGGTGGAGCGCTACGTCGCGCTCGGCCTGGAAGAAGGCGGCCGCCTGCTGTGCGGCGGCGAGCGGCCGTCGGGCGATGGGCGCGAACACGGCTTCTTCTACCAGCCGACGATACTCGAAGGCTTGCCGAACAGCGCGCGCATCTGCCAGGAGGAAATCTTCGGGCCGGTGCTCGTCGCGATGCCGTTCGACGACGAAGCGTCGCTGATCGCGCAGGCGAACGACAGCGTGTTCGGTCTTGCCGCCGGCATCTGGACGCGCGACTACAAGCGCGCGTGGCGCATCGCGCGCGCGCTCGAAACGGGCACCGTCTGGATCAACACGTACAAGCTGTTCTCGATCTCCACGCCGTTCTCGGGTTGGAAGGAGAGCGGAATGGGGCGCGAGAAGGGGCGTCTCGGCATCCGCGAGTACATGCAGCAGAAGAGCCTCTACTGGGGTTTGAACGACGCGCCGCTGCCGTGGGCGAACTGAGCGAAGGGGAATGACGCAATGAGCATTTTGGGAATCGAGCAGATCACGTACGGCGTCGACGATCTCGCGACCTGCCGGCGCTTTTTCGCCGACTGGGGGTTGAAGGAAGTCGCGCACGACGACACACGCGCGCGCTTCGAGACGATGAACGGCTGCACCGTGCTGGCCGTCAACGCCGATGATCCGGCGCTGCCGCCCGCGTTCGAAGCGGGCCCGACGCTGCGCGAAGTGACGTGGGGCGTCGCGACGCAGGGCGAACTCGACGCGCTGCGCACGAAGCTCGCCGGCCAGCCCGGTTATTACTCGCACGACGATGCGGTCGGCTGTATCGACCCGAACGGAATGGCGATCCGCGTCGAAGTCACGCGCAAGCGCGAACTCGACATCACCGGCTCGCCGTCGAACGTGTGGGGCCAGACGCTGCGCGTCGACCGGCCGAGCCCGATCTATGCACGCGCGGTGCCGGTCGAGGTCGGGCATGTCGTGTTCTTCACGAACTGCCTCGACGAACAGGTGAAGTTCTATCACGAGCTGCTCGGCTTCGAGACGTCCGATCGCTACCCGGGCCGCGGCGCGTTCATGCGCTGCGCGCCGCATGGCGGCCACCACGATCTGTTCCTGCTCGCATTGCCGAATGGCAAGCGCGGCCTGAACCACGTCGCGTTCACCGTGCGCGACATCCACGAAGTGTTCGGCGGCGGCATGCATATCGACCGCTGCGGCTGGGAAACGCAACTCGGCCCGGGCCGACACCCGGTGTCGTCCGCGTACTTCTGGTACTTCCAGAATCCGGCCGGCGGCCTGATCGAGTACTACGCGGACGAGGACGTGCTGACGCCCGAATGGCAGCCGCGCGAGTTCGAACCGGGCCCGACCGTGTTTGCAGAATGGGCCGTCGACGGCGGCCTCGACGGCAACACGCGCCGGCAGAAGAACGCGAAGGCGCCGGAAGGCAAGTTCATGACGGAGCGGAAATCATGACCGAAGCGAATACGCAGGCGCAGCCCGCGCCCGGCACGGTCGTCGTGATCGGCGGCGGCCAGGCTGCCGGCTGGGTGCTGAAGACGCTGCGCGCGGAAGGTTACACGGGCCGCCTCGTGATGATCGCCGACGAGCCGCACCTGCCGTACGAACGGCCGCCGCTGTCGAAGGCCGTGCTGGCCGGCGACGCCGATATCGAAACCGTACGCGTCGTGCGCCCGGACGAATTCGACGCGCTCGATATCGAAGCATGGCAGCCGGAACGCGCGGCGTCGATCGACCGCGCGCGCCGCGTGGTGACGACCGCCAGCGGCCGCGAGATCGAATACGACCGGCTCGTGATTGCGACCGGCGGCACGTCGCGCCGCCTGCCGGACGAAATCGTGAGGACGCCGAACCTGCACTACCTGCGCACGCTCGACGAAGCGGCCGCGCTCGGCGAGAAGCTGCGCGCGAGCCAACGTGTGCTCGTGATCGGCGGCGGCTGGATCGGCCTCGAAGTCGCGGCGACCGCGCGCAAGCTCGGCGTCGAGGCGGTCGTGGTCGAAGGCGCGCCGCGCCTGTGCGGCCGCTCGGTGCCGCAGATCGTGTCGGATTTCCTGCTCGACCTTCATCGCGCGAACGGCGTCGACGTGCGTGTCGGCGCGGCGCTCGCGTCGCTCGATGCGCAGCCTGGCGACGCATCGAAGGTGCGCGCGACGCTCGCAGACGGCACGACGATCGACGCCGATTTCGCGGTGGCCGGCATCGGTCTCGCGCTGAACGCGTCGCTCGCGAGCGATGCGGGGCTGGCCGTCGACGACGGCATCGTCGTCGACGAATTCGGCGCGACGAGCGACCCGGCGATCTTCGCGTGCGGCGACGTCGCGAACCATCACAACGGCTGGCTGAAGCGGCGCGTGCGGCTCGAATCGTGGGCCAACGCGCAGAACCAGGCGATCGCGGCCGCGAAGGCCGTGCTCGGCGTGCGCGCGCCGTACGCGGAGATTCCGTGGTTCTGGTCCGATCAGTACGACGTGAACCTGCAGATCCTCGGCGATCTGCCGGCCGATGCGCAGCTCGTCGTGCGCGGCGATCTCGCCGCGCGCCGCGCGACGCTGTTTTTCCTTGGCGACGGGCATGTGAGAGGTGTCATCGCCGTGAACAACGCACGTGAGCTGAAGCTCGCGCGCAAGTGGATGAACCAGGGCCGGGCAGTGGATACGGAAGCCCTGGCAGACACGACCAAAGCGCTTGCCTGACCCGGCAGAGAGACTACGGAGACACCCCGCATGAGCACTTTCGACAACGTCGTGGCCGGTCGCGCCACGATGGAAGCTGCCGCCTCCACGCCCGGCGCGATCATCGCGCGGCTCGAGCGGCTTCCCGGCAACGCGATGCAGATCCGCGCACGCGTGCTGATCGGCACCGCGACGTTCTTCGACGGCTTCGACGTGATCACGATCGCGGCGACGCTGCCGCTGCTGATTCACAAATGGGGGCTGTCGCCGACGCAGATCGGCATGCTGATCGCGTCCGGCGCGATCGGCCAGCTGATCGGCGCATTTCTGTTTCCCGCGCTGGCCGAGAAGCACGGCCGCGTGAAGGCGATTGCGTGGAGCTCGGCCGTGATCGGCATCACGAGCATCGCGTGCGGTTTCGCGCCGACCTTCGAGGTGTTCGTGCTGCTGCGGATCCTGCAGGGGCTCGGGCTCGGCGGCGAGCTGCCGGTTGCCGCGACGTACATCAACGAGATCACGCGCGCGCATGGCCGCGGCCGTTTCGTGCTGCTGTACGAGATCGTGTTCCCGATCGGCCTGCTGGTGTCGATGGCGCTCGGCGCGTGGCTCGTGCCGCGGTTCGGCTGGGAGATCATGTACTTCGTCGGCGGGCTGCCGCTGATCCTGTCGTTCGTGCTCACGCGCCTCGTACCGGAATCGCCGCGCTGGCTCGCATCGCGCGGGCGGCTCGCGGAAGCCGGGCGCGCGGTCGGCGTGTTCGAGGCGTCGGTGCGCGGCGAGCTGCCGCCGGTCACGCAGGCGGCTGCGTTCGACGAGATGGTGCGCCAGCATCCGAAGCGCAAGATGAGCGACCTGTTCAGCGCCGCGTATCGCAAGCGCACGCTCGCGGTGGCGACGCTGTGGGCGACCTGCGGGTTCATCCAGTACGGGCTGTCGACGTGGCTGCCGACGATCTACAAGAACTTCTATCACGCGCCGCTGCAACTCGCGCTGAACCTCGCGGTGATCGGTTCGGTGATGGGCGTGCTCGGGTCGCTGGCGTCGGCGCTGCTCGTCGACAAGCTCGGCCGCAAGCCGGTGATCGTGTGGTCGTTCGTGCTGTGCGCGCTGTCGCTGGCGTTCGCGGGCATCTATCACGCATCGTCGGTGTATGTCGTCGCGGTCTTCTGCTCGCTGTCGCTCGGGTTGATGGCGTCGGGGTTCATTACCGCGTACGTCTATACGCCCGAACAGTATCCGACGAGCATCCGCGCGTCGGGCTGCGGGCTCGGCAGCGCATGGCTGAAGATCGCGTCGTTCGTCGCACCGATGGTCGTGCCGCACGCGATCATCGGCGGGAACCTCGCACCCGCGTTCTACCTGATCGGCATCGTGCCGCTGATCGCGGCGGTGACCGTGCACTTCGTCGGGATCGAGACGAAGGGGAAGGTGTTGGAGGCGCTCGAAGCGTAAGCGCGGCCGGCGGTAACGGACGATGTGCAAATGCCCGGACGATGTCCGGGCATTTTTGTTTGAGGCGATCCAATTGCGTTGCGCGGCGTGCCTAGCCGACGCACGATCGCCACTGCGAAAGAATGCCGCATTGCCGGTGTGCATCGATGAACTAGAGTCGATCGGTAGCGAACGAAACGACACCGGGAGGACAACGCGCGATGGCCAGGAAATTTCCGCTGCACCCCGTGCATCCGGAGAGGATCTGCTGGGGCTGCGACAACTACTGCGCGGCGCACGCGATGCGTTGCGGCAACGGTTCCAGCCGCACGCAGCACCCGAGCGAACTGCTCGGCGACGACTGGTATCGATACGGCGACTGGGGCATCGAATGCGCGGATACCGAAAACGAACACACGACCGAAGCCGGCGAGCAGTGACAGCGACAAGTTGCCTCACCGGCGAGCGTCCCGTTTCTTGATCTGCATCACGGTGGCGAAACGCGTGCCGAAACATCATGAAAAAGATGCATAAGAAACGCATCTTGAAGCGGGCGGGATGCCCGGCGACAAGGAACCCGCGTTCCGCCGCCGTTCGCGCCGACCCGCGCCCCCATGATCGACAAAGGAGAGCACCGTGTTTTGCTATCAATGCGAACAGACCGACCGGACCGGCGCGCGGCCCGGCTGCGCATCGGCGAAAGGCAACTGCGGCAAGGATGCAACGACGGCCGACCTGCAGGACCTGCTGGTCCATGCGGTAAAGGGCATTGCGCAATACGGCGCGGTCGCGCGCGCACTGGGCGCCCCCGATCGCGACGCCGACCGGTTCGTGCTGTACGCGATGTTCACGACGCTGACCAACGTGAACTTCCATGCGGCGCGCTTCGTCGCGTTGCTGCGCGACGCGGCGCAGACGCGCGACCGCCTGAAGGCCGTATGCGAAGCGAAGGCGCGGGCCATGGGAGCGGTCATCCCCGTGCTGCACGGGCCCGCGATGTGGCAGCCGTCAGGCGATCTCGCCGGCCTGCTGGAACAGGCCGCCGCCGTCGGCATCGACTCGGGGCTCGACAAGGTGGGCGCGGATATCGTCGGCCTGCGTGCGCTGGTGCTGTACGGGCTGAAAGGCGTGTGCGCTTACGCGCATCATGCGAGGGTGCTCGGCTACGAGCGCGACGACATCTACGAGGGCGTCGAAGCGGCGCTCGCGTTTCTCGCGCGCGACCCCGACGACGTCGACGCGCTGCTCGCGCAGGCGCTCGAACTCGGTCGGCTGAACCTGACGGTGATGGAACTGCTCGACAGCGCGAACACCGGCCGCTTCGGCGCGCAGCAGCCGACCGCCGTGCGCGTGTCGCCGGTGGCGGGCAAGGCGATCCTCGTGTCGGGCCACGATCTCGGCGATCTGCACGCGCTGCTCGAACAGACGGCCGGCACGGGCATCCATGTGTACACGCACGGCGAAATGCTGCCGGCCCACGCGTACCCGGTGCTCAAGGCATTTCCCCATCTCGTCGGCAACTATGGCGGCGCGTGGCAGGACCAGCAGAGCGACTTCGCGCATTTCCCCGGGCCGATCCTGATGACGTCCAACTGCATCATCGAGCCGATGCCGCAATACCGGCAGCGGATCTTCACGACGGGGCCGGTCGGCTGGCCGGGCGTGCGCCATCTTGAGCATCACGATTTCTCGACGCTGATCCGCGCCGCGCAGGCGCTGCCCGGTTTCCCTGCCACGGCGCCGGAGGAGACGATCACGGTCGGGTTCGGCCGCCATGCAGTGCTCGGCGTCGCGGACAAGGTCATCGACGCGGTCAAGGCCGGACAGATTCGCCACTTCTTCCTGATCGGCGGCTGCGACGGCGCGGCGCCGGGCCGCAACTACTACACGGAGTTCGCGGAGCAGGTACCCGACGATACGGTCGTGATGACGCTGGGTTGCAACAAGTACCGGTTCAACCGGCATGCGTTCGGCGATATCGGCGGCATTCCGCGCCTGCTCGATGTCGGGCAGTGCAACGACAGCTATTCGGCGATCCGGATCGCAACGGCGCTCGCCGACGCGTTCGATTGCGGCGTGAACGATTTGCCGCTGTCGCTCGTGATCTCGTGGTTCGAGCAGAAGGCGGCGGCCGTGCTGCTGACGCTGCTCGCGCTCGGCTTGCGCAACATCCGCCTCGGACCGACGCTGCCGGCGTTCGTCACGCCGGGCGTGCTCGCGGTGCTGGTCGAGCAATTCGGCATCCAGCCGATCGGCGACGCCGGTGCAGATCTTGCCGCTTCGCTGGCGCGCAAGGCCGCTTGAACGGGATCGTTCGATGACCTATCGAATCGAGATCACGACGCGCGACGGTGAGCAGTTCGGCTTCGGATGCGACGCCGAACAGGATCTGCTCACCGCAGCGGCGGACGCCGGCATCACGCTGCCGTCGCAATGCCGGCGCGGAAGCTGCGGCGCGTGCCAGGCGACCGTCGTCGACGGCGCGTACGAGATGCAGGCCGACAGCGCAGGCGTGCTGCCTGCCGGCCAGCGCGGCGCGGTCCTGCTGTGCCGGACCACGCCGCGCGGCGATCTTCGGGTCGCCGCGCCATACGACCGGACCAAGGTGCTGCTGCATCCGGTGCCCGTGCGCACCGCGCGGATCGCGGCGCTCGATGCAATCGCGGCCGACACGATGCGCGTCGAGTTGCAAGTCGAACCCGACGACGCATTCGGCTCGGCCGTCGAGTTCGAGCCCGGCCAGTTCGCCGAGCTGGAGGTGCCGGGCAGCGGCTTGCGCCGGCCGTATTCGCTCGCGAACACGAGCAACTGGGACGGCCGCCTCGAGTTCCTGATCCGGCTGCGGCCGGACGGCTGGTTCTCGACCTACCTGCGCGAGCGCGCACGGCCGGGCGATCCGCTGACCGTGCGCGTTCCGATGGGCGGCTTCGGGCTGTTCGCCGACAGCCTGCGGCCGCGCTGGTTCGTCGCGGGCGGCACGGGGCTCGCGCCGATCCTGTCGATGCTGCGGCGCATGGCCGAGTATCAGGAGATGGCCGATGCGCGGCTGTTCTTCGGCGTCAATCAGGAAAGCGAACTGTTCATGCTCGACGAGCTGACGCGATTGCAGGCCGACCTGCCGCAGTTGCAGGTCGATCTCTGCGTATGGCGGCCCGGCGGGGAGTGGGCCGGGTTGCGAGGCACGCCGGTCGACGCGTTGCGTGCGGCACTTGCGCAAGCCGGAGCGCTGCCGGATATCTACGTGTGCGGGCCGCCGCCGCTCGTGCAGGGTGTGCGGGACGTGGCCGTTGCGGCAGGCGTGCCGGATGCGCAGTTTGCGAGCGAGCGTTTTACCGGGTGACGCCGGCGGGGGAGGCCTGCGCGTTGTCGCGACGCGAGGGCGGCTTTGCCGAGCGTGGGTGACTTGCCGGATTCACGGGCCGAACGTACTCTTTGTCGACACCACGATCCACCAGCGGGTTATCGACCATGCAAGCCCATCCTCTGCGTCTTTCCCCCGGCGACGATCTGCGCGCGTCCGTCGAGGAAGCGTTGCGTTCGCACGGTGCGCACGCGGCATTCGTGATCCAGGGCATCGGCAGCCTGAGCGTCGCGCAGTTGCGCTTTGCCGGCGCCGACTTGCCGACCGAGCTGCGCGGGGACCTCGAAATCCTGACGCTGGCCGGTTCGGTATCGCCGGACGGCGCGCACCTGCACATGTCCGTTTCCGATGCGGGCGGCCGCGTGTCGGGCGGCCATGTGGCGAGCGGCTGCGTGGTGCGCACGACCGCCGAGATCCTGCTCGCGCTGCTTCCCGAGCATCGTTTCTCTCGCGAACCCGATGCGGGTACCGGCTTCAACGAGCTGGTGATCCGTCGCGAGCCGGGCGGCGATGCCGTGTGAGCGTCGCCGGAGCCGCATAAAAAAATGGCGCCGCAAGCATTCAGCCTGCGGCGCCATTGCATGTCGCTGCGACGGGAAAGACCCGCCGCAGCCCGGCAGCGTGCTTACATCTGCACGGTGTCGGCCACTTCCTTGAAGTCTTCGATCTGGTCGAAGTTCATGTACTTGTAGATCTTGTCGCCGTTGGCGCTGAGCACGCCCATGTCGGTCATGTACTCGTCCTTGGTCGGGATCTTGCCCAGGCGCGAGCAGATTGCCGCCAGTTCCGCCGAGCCGAGGTACACGTTCGTGTTCTTGCCGAGACGGTTCGGGAAGTTGCGGGTCGACGTCGACATGACCGTCGCGCCTTCGCGCACCTGTGCCTGGTTACCCATGCACAGCGAGCAGCCCGGCATTTCGGTACGCGCACCGGCCGTGCCGAACACGCCGTAGTGACCTTCTTCGGTCAGTTGCTTCTGGTCCATCTTGGTCGGCGGGGCAACCCACAGCTTGACCGGGATGTCGCGCTTGCCTTCGAGCAGCTTCGACGCCGCACGGAAGTGGCCGATGTTGGTCATGCACGAGCCGATGAACACTTCGTCGATTTTCGCGCCGGCCACGTCGGACAGCGTCTTCACGTCGTCCGGGTCGTTCGGGCATGCGACGATCGGCTCATGGATGTCGGCGAGATCGATCTCGATGACGGCCGCGTAGTCGGCGTCGGCATCCGGCGACAGCAGTTGCGGGTCGGCCAGCCATTGCTCCATCGCCGCGATACGGCGCTGCAGGCTGCGCGGATCCTGGTAGCCCTGCGCGATCATCCACTTCAGCAGCGTGACGTTGCTGTTCAGGTATTCGATGATCGGTTCCTTGTTCAGGTGGACCGTGCAACCGGCGGCCGAACGCTCGGCGGACGCATCCGACAGCTCGAACGCTTGCTCGACCTTCAGGTCGGGCAGGCCTTCGATTTCGAGAATGCGGCCCGAGAAGATGTTCTTCTTGCCTTGCTTGGCGACCGTCAGCATGCCTTGCTTGATCGCGTACAGCGGAATCGCGTTGACGAGGTCACGCAGCGTGACGCCCGGCTGCATCTTGCCCTTGAAGCGGACCAGCACCGATTCCGGCATGTCCAGCGGCATCGTGCCGGTGGCGGCCGCGAAGGCCACCAGGCCCGAGCCTGCCGGGAAGCTGATGCCGATCGGGAAGCGCGTGTGCGAATCGCCGCCGGTGCCGACGGTGTCGGGCAGCAGCATGCGGTTCAGCCACGAGTGGATCACGCCGTCGCCCGGGCGCAGCGCGATACCGCCGCGCGTGCTGATGAAGTTCGGCAGCGTCTGGTGCGTCTTCACGTCGACCGGCTTCGGATAAGCGGCGGTGTGGCAGAACGACTGCATCACGAGGTCGGCCGAGAAGCCGAGGCAGGCGAGATCCTTCAGTTCGTCGCGGGTCATCGGGCCCGTCGTGTCCTGCGAGCCGACCGAGGTCATCTTCGGTTCGCAGTACGTGCCCGGACGGACACCCCGGCCTTCCGGCAAACCGCATGCACGGCCAACCATCTTCTGCGCGAGCGAGAAGCCCTTGCCGCTGTCGGCCGGCTGGTGCGGCAGGCGGAACAGCGTCGACGGCGCGAGGCCCAGCGCTTCGCGTGCCTTCGCGGTCAGGCCGCGGCCGATGATCAGCGGAATGCGGCCGCCGGCGCGCACTTCATCGAACAGCACGTCGGACTTGACCTGGAATTCGGCGATCACTTCGCCGTTCTTCAGCGCCTTGCCGTCATACGGGCGCAGTTCGACCACGTCGCCCATTTCCATCTGCGACACGTCGAGTTCGATCGGCAGCGCGCCTGCATCTTCCATCGTGTTGTAGAAGATCGGGGCGATCTTGCCGCCGAGGCACACGCCGCCGAAACGCTTGTTCGGCACGAACGGGATGTCTTCGCCGGTGAACCACAGCACCGAGTTGGTGGCCGACTTGCGCGAGGAGCCGGTGCCGACCACGTCGCCCACGTACGCGACCAGATGACCCTTTTCCTTCAGCGACTCGATGAACTTGACCGGGCCGCGCTTGCCGTCTTCTTCCGGCGTGATGCCCGGGCGCGCGTTCTTCAGCATCGCCAGCGCGTGCATCGGGATGTCCGGGCGGGTGGTGGCGTCGGGCGCCGGCGACAGGTCGTCGGTGTTGGTTTCGCCCGTCACCTTGAAGACGGTGATGGTCAGGCTTTGCGGCACTTCCGGACGGCTCGTGAACCATTCGGCGTCGGCCCAGCTTTGCAGCACGGCCTTCGCGTGCGCGTTGCCCTTGTCGGCGAGTTCCTTCACGTCATGGAACTGGTCGAACATCAGCAGGGTTTTCTTCAGCGCGTCGGCGGCGACGGCCGCGACTGCGTCGTCGGACAGCAGTTCGATCAGCGGCTGGATGTTGTAGCCGCCCAGCATCGTGCCGAGCAGTTCGGTGGCGCGTTCGCGCGAGATCAGCGGGCAGACGGTCTCGCCCTTGGCCACGGCCGCCAGGAAGCCGGCCTTCACGCGAGCGGCTTCGTCGACGCCGGCCGGCACGCGGTAGGTGATCAGTTCGAGCAGCGTCTGCTCTTCGCCGGCGGGCGGGTTCGTCAGCAGTTCCACCAGTTCGGCGGTTTGCTGAGCCGTCAGCGGCAGGGGAGGAATACCGAGCGCGGCGCGGGCGGCCACGTGAGCACGAAAGTTTTCAAGCATGGGGAGACCTGCTGATAGGCGTTTGAGGGGAAGGCCGTTCCGGCACTCCGGGGCTGTTCCAGGCACTGCTTTGAGCGGGATTCTAATCTCAATGATCTTTAACGTCAAATGTCTTATGTCTTATATAAGAGTTGGCGGGCAAGACGCGGGGGAGCGTGGCGGCACGGGGGAGTCGGCGTTTCAGTGCGTGCTCCGGAGGGTGGCCTGGGAGCCTTTGCGGGCAAGGTATTTCGTGTGGTTCTTGCGGCTGCAGGCTGGAGGGGAGGCGATCTGCGGTGGGCTGCCCGGCTGCGGTTTGGGGGCGTCCGCTGGCGGTAGATCGGTCCTGTCGGGGCCGGTTTTCGTTATGCGGAACAGAGGCTGGCCGTGCGGGGCTGCGCTGGATGACGGCATGTGCCCGGCCAAGGACGCCCTTGGTCTCGATTCCGGGCTCGACGATTCACGGTATCGCGGACACGGCGACGCCGGTCGTATGGCGTGGCGAAAAGCGCTGGATCTACTTCCAGGACGGCGCGATGCTCCCGGTCGTTCGGGCCGGTTCCGGAGGTGTCGTGCTGGCGACCTATCCGAACCTCGATATCGCGGCCGCGAGCGACATACCGCTACGGCAAAGGGCGAGTCGGGCTCGTCGGCCCGCATCCCGAAGCCGATGAAAGCTGGAATTGCCAGTGCCGTCTCACGAACCCGACCGGCATTCGGCCGCACATGGCCTGCGACCTGATCGACGCCACGATGAAGCGATGGCGGCGCGTGTCCTATTTCCGCTTTGCCCGATACGCGTCGAGATTCTTCCGCGCCTGCGCGCGGATCGCGCGTTGCACGAATGGCGTCCAGCCGAGCAGGGTTCCCTTCAGCCCAAGCGCCTGACGCGCCCAGCGCCACAGGTCGAAACTGTCGCGATGCTCGGCGATGAGCCCGTCGCGGAACCGGAAACGCGAGTCGATCCGGTTCACCACCATGCGGCCGGTCGCGCCGAACCGGTAGTGCGCGACCCACTGCGCGCGCCCGGTCTGTTCGTCCGCGTCGACCTCGCCGAACGTCAACGAAAATTCCTGCGCACGCGCGACCAGCATGCGCCACATGTCGCGCGCGAGCTCGCCGCGCAGCTCGCCGAACGCGGGGTCGCCGAAGACGATATCGTCGGCATAGCAGGCGAGCATCGCGTCGATGTCGCGCTGCTGAAAGGCCGTGTAAAAACGCTGGATCAAATCGGTGTTGGGGTGACTCATCTTTTGATTGACTGTTGTTGTAGATGAAGCGGCGTCTCGACGCGATGGCCCGATAGCGGGCGAGCTACTGTATCGGAAATCGAACAGGCGTTGCGCAACGTGAGCGACAGCAGCGCGCGCGATGCCGGCTCCGACACGCCGCTGTGTCCGGTTCCGCCTTCGGTGCAAGGCGACGATCGCAGCGAGTACATGAGCTATAGGCCCGGCCACTACGCGTACGAGATTGTCCGCGACATGCCGGTTCATGTCGACGGCACGTGCTACATCAGCAGGCTGGTCGACTGGTTCGGCGCTTACGGCAAGGATGGCCTGATGGCGCAGATGTCGATGCGTCTTCCCCGCGACGACACGGGCCACGAGCAGACGTTCAGCGTGAACGGCGTCCGGAGCGTGACATCCGTTGCGACATCGATCGAGAAAATGACGGTAAACAGCGGGAATTGACTCGAACGAGCCCGGAACGTCACCGGATTCGCGTCAACGGTTCGCCATCGCGACGTCCCGGTTGCCTCGCCCGGTCACGAGGCAACCCGACATGAACGCCTCGCTCTGGCTGCCGGCGGCCGCCTCGCCGAAGCCGCGGCCGAGCGCGTCGGCCTTCACCTGCGCGGCGCCCTGTTCGCATGCAAGCGGGCTGGCGTCGCGGCCCTGCGCATGCAGGATCGCGCGATCGGCAATGAGATAGGCCAGCAGCGCGAAAACAGCGATATGTACGGCTCGTCTCATGGTTCGTCTCCTCGTCGCTCAAGCGTAACGCGGACACGTTCGGCGAAGCACTTGGGGGTTCCCCCGGTAAACGTCTGCTGAATCGGTGGCCAGGCGGCGTGATCCCGTCACGTTTTTCGTGGTTTCGCGTGCAAAAGGAAGGGACTTTCAGGCTGGCGGCCGGCAGACGAGGATGGGCACGCAGCGCGGCGATCGCGCGACGGATTTCGGCACGACAGGCGCGTGATTCGCGCGAGTTTGACGAATGTCAGGGTACGGGCGGGAGGGGACGGTCGCGCTGCCGCTCAAAGCGATAGCATGAATGCATGATTTGACGGAGCGTGATGACTGGTGAATGCATCGGTTCCGGCAAGCAGGTGCGTGTTGAACATTGCTGTCGAAATAGTGAGGAATCCAAATGCTTAACGTCTCTTCCGTGCTGATCAGTCTCGCTCCGATGTGGGCAATCCTGCTGGTTGCGTCCTCGGCGGCCGCCTATTTCGTGTTCTGGCGCAAGGTCATCAAATAAGTGCTGCGTGACGGGCGGTGCGCGTGCGGCGCGCAACGCGCACACGTACCGCGCCGCTCATTCGTCCATCGCCGGTGCAGCCAGTCTGGAGACTGTCGCCGCGCATCAACGCTGTCATTGCACGGCCGTCACCGGCACATTCGAAATCCGCACCAGCCGGCCCATCACGCTGCGGCGAAACACCGACATCAGCGCATGGAGCGGATCGTGCCTCGGCGCGACGACCACGATCTCGTCGCATCCGGTCTCGGCCGCCACGGCCGCGATCGTATCGGCCACCGGGCCGACCTTCATCACGACGCTGTACTTGACGCCGGCTTCCCGCAGAATCCGCTCCGCCGCGGCCAGGTCGTCGGACGCGAACTTCTCCTCGATCGAGCGTAGCCGCGACAGCGGGTGATAGGCCTCGAGCCGCGTCGATTCGAGCGGCGCCTGAACGTTGATCAGCACGATCTCCGACGCGCACCGCTCGCGATACAGGAATGTCGCGTGGCGAACCGCCTGCAGCGAGCGGGGCGAGTGACCGACCGGAACCAGCAGCTTGAGCATGAACGATGTCCAGGAAGCGAGATGCTTCCAGCGTAGCGCGCAGCCGGAACGAGCAATCTAAAGAGATCGGGCGGTCGCGTAAAAATGTCGTTAACGCGCGCCGTCTCGTGTCGCGCCTATTAGAAATATAAGAAATTTTAGTTTATGCGCATAAACGATTTCATCGATCGGGCCTGCGTGGGCGGCCCGGTGCACGTTGCCCCGATTCAGTCGGATCCGCAATGAATCGCGGCGGATAATATCGAAGGTCGCCGAATCGGCGTCGCGTAGAGTAAAGCATCGGCCGCGGCGCGGCCCCTCTCGGCCGGTTCGGGAGCGACCGCCGCTGACACGCGGCCTGCCATTCCATCCGATTCCAGGAGACCTCGCATGCCGCACGGCGCCCCGCAGCCTCTCGCTCCCGCTTCCATCCCCGTCGACCCGATCGTGCGCCTGTCGGCCGGCGAGCTCGCGTCGGCGATCCGCGGCAAGGCGGTTTCGTGCGTCGAGACGATGCGCGCGTATCTCGACCACGTCGAGCGCGTGAACGGCGCGGTCAACGCGATCGTAGCGCTGCGCGAGCGCGATGCGCTGCTCGCCGAAGCCGCGGAAAAGGATGCAGCGCTGGCGCGCGGCGAGTACCACGGCTGGATGCACGGGATGCCGCAGGCGCCGAAGGATCTGGCGATGACGAAGGGGCTGCGAACGACCTACGGCTCGCCGATCTTCCGCGAGAACGTGCCGCAGGCGGATTCCGTCGGCGTCGCGCGGATGCGCGCGGCCGGCGCGATCTTCATCGGCAAGACCAATACGCCGGAATTCGGGCTCGGGTCGCACACGTACAACGAGGTTTATGGTGCGACGCGCAATCCGTACGACCTGACGAAGAGCGCGGGCGGCAGCAGCGGCGGCACGGCGGCGGCGCTCGCGTCGCGGATGCTGCCGGTGGCGGACGGCAGCGATTTCGGCGGCTCGCTGCGCAATCCGGCCGCGTTCTGCAATATCTACGGCTTTCGCCCGTCGCAGGGGCGCGTGCCGCGCTGGCCGGCCGTCGACGTGTTCGTGCAGCAGCTCGGCATCGAAGGGCCGATGGGCCGCACGGTCGGCGACGTCGCGCAACTGCTCGCGATCCAGGCCGGCTACGACCGCAACGATCCGCTGTCGCTTGCGGAAGATCCGGCCGTGTTCGCGCAGCCGCTCGACGCGGACCTGCGCGGCAAGCGCATCGCGTGGGTCGGCGACTGGGACGGATATCTCGCGACCGAGGCCGGCGTGCTCGCGCAGTGCGAACAAGGGCTGGCAACGCTGCGCGAGATCGGCTGCGACGTCGATGCCGCGCTGCCGGCGTTCGCGCCCGAGCGGATCTGGCGCCTGTGGCTCGCGCACCGGCACCTGCTGTCCGGCGGCGGGCTGCTGGCGCACTATCGCGACCCGGCGCGCCGCGCGCTGCTGAAGCCCGAGGCGATCTACGAGGTGGAAGGGCTGCTCGCGATGCAGGGCGCGGCCGTGTTCGACGCGAGCGTCGAGCGCACCGCATGGCATCAGGCCGTGCTGAGCTTCTTCGATCGCTACGACTTCATCGCGGCGCCGACCGCGCAGGTGTTCCCGTTCGACGTCGACCAGCGCTGGCCGAAGGAGATCGCGGGCCGCGCGATGGACACCTACCACCGCTGGATGGAAACGGTCGTGCCCTGGACGCTGGCCGGCTGCCCGGTGATCAACGTGCCGGTCGGCTTCAACGACGCGGGGCTGCCGATGGGGATGCAGCTGATCGGGCGCCCGCGCGCCGATCTCGCCGTGCTGCAGCTCGCGCGCGGCTACGAGCAGGCGGCCGACTGGGTCGGCTGGCGGCTGCCGGCGTGGATGGCTGCGTAACGTTTCGCGGCCGTTTCCCGGCTGCGATGCGTTTTGCGGCACCGCTCGCAGAGCCCGGAACCCACAGTCATTGATGCAACCGAAGAACGAATTCCGGCACATGCGTGATACCGCGCAGCAAACGCGGATGAATCCGTCCGACCGTGTCCGTCGATCGCGGAATTGCAAGCGGGCGTGCGGCGTGATTTCGTTTCGATGTGTTTCAGTCGTTGCGGCGGCGCGCGGCGCGCTTCGACAATATCGGCCTCAATCATTCCGGCACGAGGGAAACACATGAAGCACATTCGCGCGACGGGCAGGTATCTGGCCTCGGCAGGCATCGCGTTCGGCATCCTGATGAGCGGCGCCGCGCACGCGCAGCTCGATCTGCAGTCGCTCGGCGCATCGCTGCTCGGCGGCGGCCAGCAACAGGCGGCGCCCGCCCAGGGCGGCATCGCGCAACTGCTGCAGGCGTATGTCGGTGCGAACCAGCAGGTGCTGTCCGGCCAGTCGTCGCTCGCGTCGGCGATGGGGCTCACCGGCGCGGCCGGGCAGGCGCAGCAGGCCGCGAGCCAACTGGCCGGCGGCAACGCGCTGACGCCGGCCGCGCTGTCGCAGATGGGCGGCGCGCAGCAGTCGGTGTCGCAGGCGCTCGGCCAGGCTTTCGCGAGCGGTGGCGCGTCGCACGGCCCGATCGACAAGCAGGCGTTCAGCAACGGCCTCGCGTCGCTCGGCCAGGGGCTCACGCAGTATTCGCAACTGCAGTCGGGGCTCGGAAATCTGGGTTCGACCAGTGCCGCGTCGCTGCTGCAGTCGGGCCTGAATCCGCAGAACATGCAGGCCGCGTCGTATATCGCGCAAAGCGCGCCGGGCCAGTTGCAGTCGCTCGCGGCGACGCTCAGCCAGGCCGTGCAGTTCGCGACGAGCCAGGGCATTTCGGTGCCGTCGGTCGCGTCGTCCGCGTTGAAGCTGCTGCCGTAACGTTGCGCGGTGCTGCGCGCGGTGCGGTGCCGGCATCGCGCGCGACGACGGACAATCGCCCTGCACAACATGGGGATTTCGCACGATGCTATCGTGGCGTGTCCCTTTTATCGGTGCAGGTTCATGACTGACTCGTTCGACCTCTCGCGCTATTTCTCCCGCATCGGCTACGACGGCCCGGCCGAGCCGACGCTCGACGTGCTGCGCCGGCTGCATCTGCTGCACCCGCAGGCGATTCCGTTCGAAAACCTCAATCCGCTGACCGGCGCGCGCGTCGCGCTCGACCTGCCCGCGATCGTCGACAAGGTGATCGGGCGCCGCCGCGGCGGCTACTGCTTCGAACTCAACAAGCTGTTCTACACCGCGCTCACGACGATCGGTTTTCGCGTGACGCCGCTGATCGCGCGCGTGCGCTGGATGCGGCCGCCGGAGATCGTCACCGCGCAGACGCACATGCTGCTGCGCATCGATCTCGACGGCGCGGTCTGGCTCGCGGACATCGGCTTCGGCAGCGCGACGCTGACCGCGCCGCTGCACTTCGTGCCGGGCGAGCGGCAACTGACGCCGCACGGCGCGTTTCGCGTGATCGACGCGCCGGTCGACGGCGAATTCGACATGCAGTTCGAGATCCCCGACGGCTGGCAGACCACCTACCGTTTCTCGCTGAAGCCGGCCGAGTGGATCGATTACGACGCCGCGAACTGGTTCACGTCGACGTATCCCGAATCGATCTTCGTGAACGACCTGATCGCGTGCCGCGTGCTGCCGGACGGCCGTGCGGCGCTGCTCAACACCGCGCTGACGCTGCGCGACGCGGCGGGGGCAGGGCGCACCGTCACGTTCGACGACGCGGCCGCGTGGGGCGCGTGCCTGCGCGACACGATCGGTATCGATACGGCGGGGTTCGATCTCGACGCGCTGTTTGCGCGGCTGGCGGCGCGCGCCGCGAAGTAACGACGCGAACCCACGGTGTTCGAGCCGGCGGCCCGCGCGGCGGGCCGCGCCCGATCAAGGAATCCCGCTTTCCACGGCCCGCATTTGACATTTGCTATTTTGCTAGCATACTAGCTTCCATGACTGACGAAGAAGTGAAGCAATTCAACGTGTACCTGCCGCTCAGCCTGATCCGGCAGGTCAAGCATCGCGCCATCGAAACGGAGCAGTCGCTGTCCGCGCTGGTGGCCGACGCGTTGCGCGCATACCTGGCCGCGCCGCAGCCGGGCGCGGGACCTTCCACCAAGGAGAAGTGACATGTCATCCGAGCGAATCGAAGCCGTGTACCTGACGACGCACAACTGGGGCAAGTCGGCGAAATTCTTCCAGGCGCTGGGTTTCACGCTGGAGTTCGAAACCGATCACCACTCGGGCCAGCTTCGCAACGGCGACGGCCCATTTCTGTTCATCGCCGAAGTGCCGCCGGGCGAGACGCCGGACATGCAGGTCGTGCTCAAGGTGCCCGACGAGCAGGCGGTGCGGTCGCAGCCGATCGTCGATGTCGTCACGCCGTTCGAGGACACGCACTGGGGCACGCGCGACATGACCGTGCGCGACCCGGACGGCCGCGTATGGCGGCTGCAGGCGCCGTGCAAGCAGCGCGCGTGAGGCCGCTATGATTGATACCCGCGAAGACGCGCCCGACAGCACCGCCGCGCGCGTCGCGCTGTGGCGCGCGCTGCACGTCGAACTCGACGCGCCGCCGCACGTGCTCGCCGACGAAGTCGGGCTTCGACTGCTCGCGCCGGCGCCGGGCTGGCAGCAGCGCGGCGATATGGATCCGCAGTTCACGCGGCCGTTTCGCGCATCGATCGTCGCGCGGGCCCGCTTCATCGAGGATCTCGTGGTCGAGCAGGCCGCGCGCGGCGTGAGCCAGTACGTGATTCTCGGCGCGGGCCTCGACAGTTTCGTGCAGCGCCGGCCCGAGATGGCGTCGCGCTTGACCGTCTTCGAGGTCGATCCGCCGGCGCCGCAGGCATGGAAGCAGCGCCGCCTGACCGAACTCGGCTTCGGCGTGCCCGACTGGCTGCGTTTCGTGCCGGTCGATTTCGAGGCGAAGCAGTCATGGCGCGATGCGCTCGTCGGCGCGGGCTTCGATGCCGGCAAGCCGGCGGTCGTGGTATCCACCGGCGTCAGCATGTACCTGACGCGCGAAGCGAACGCGGCCGCGCTGCGCGAAGTCGCGTCGCTCGCGCCGGGTTCGACGCTCGCGATGACGTTCCTGCTGCCGCTGGAGAACGCGGATCCGGACGTGCGCCCGGGGCTGGAAATGGCTGCAAAGGGTGCGCGCGCGAGCGGCACGCCGTTCATCAGCTTCTTCATGCCGGCGCAGATCCAGGCGCTCGCGCTGGAGGCCGGCTTCGCGACTGCCGCGCACGTATCGGCCGCGGAACTGGCGCGTCGCTATTTCGCCGATCGCACGGACGGCCTGCGGCCACCGAACAACGCGGAAGAGCTGCTGGTCGCGACGGTCTGACCCTGCCCGAACCGTTATGCGCGTTCGAGCACGGCCATCTCCCGCACGATCACGAGCAGCACCGCGAGGCTGGCGCCGCCCGACGCGCGCAGGTCAGCGAGCAGGTGCTCGTAGCGGGCGAGCGCGGCGTCGCGGCGCTCGTGCCATGCGCCGACGATCGTCTCCGGCGTGGTCGAATCCGGCGATTCGGCGAGCGCGCTCGTCGCGAGCGTGCGCTTCAGCCGCGCGACTTCCGCGAGCGCGGCTGCGCGCGCGAGCATGTCCCAGTGCGTCGGCGTCGGCAGCGTCGCCGCGCGTTCGCCGATCCATCCGTAATTGAGCAGCGTGCCGAGCGAGAAATAGACGCCCGCGACGAGTTCGAGGCTGCGATTGCAGGTCGCGGCCACTTCGGCGATGTCGAGCAGCGCGGCCGAGATGTCGCCGCTCGCGACACGCACCGCGAGCGCGCTGTCGACACCGGCTTCAACGAGCACGCGCTGCCGCTCGGACAGCGCTTCGAGCGCGTCGGCCGGCAGCAGCGACGGCAGTTGCGGCGCGAGCCGCTGCGCCGCGTCGCGGCAGCGCGCGATCAGCTCGGCAACGCCGCCATCGGCCACCGCGCCGGACTGCAGGTGCCGCAGGAACCACAGCGCCGCGCGTTCCAGCAGCCGCGCGACATCGACGAACATGCGCGCCTGCACGTCGTCGGCGACGCGGTTGTCGAGCGCGTCGATGTCGCGCCATACCGCATCGAGGTCGAACACGTCGCGCGCCATGATGCACGCACGCACGATGTCGCCGGGCTTCGCGTCGGTTTCCTCCATCAGCCGATGCACGAACGCGCAGCCGACGCGATTGACGAGCGCATTGGTCAGGTGCGTCGCGAGTATCTCGCGGCGCAGCGGATGGCGGCGCATCGGCTCGCTGAAGCGCTGCTGCAGCGGTGTCGGGAAGTAGTCGACGAGCATCGCGGCGACCAGCGGATCCTCGGGCACGTCGGATTCGAGCAGCGCGTCGTAGAGCCACATCTTGCTGTACGCGAGCAGCACCGCACGCTCCGGCGACGTGAGGCCGAGTTTCGCGGCTTGCCGTTCGGCGACTTCGTCGTCGGTCGGCAGGAATTCGATCACGCGGTTCAGGCGGCCCGCGCGTTCGAGCCAGCGCATCAGGCGCGCCTCGGCGTCGAGCTGCTCGACGCCGTAGCGGCCCGCGATCGACAGCGCCTGCGTCTGGTAGTAGTTGTCGCGCAGCACGAGCAGCCCGACCTCGTCGGTCATCTCCGCGAGCAGCGCGTTGCGCTGCTTCTCGGTCATCTCGCCGTCGGAGACGACGAGCCCGAGCAGGATCTTGATGTTGACTTCGTGATCCGAACAATCGACGCCGGCCGAGTTGTCGATCGCATCGGTGTTGATGCGGCCGCCGCGCTGCGCGAACTCGATGCGGCCGAACTGCGTGCAGCCGAGGTTGCCGCCTTCGCCGACCACCTTGCAGCGCAGGTCCGAACCGTTCACGCGCACCGCGTCGTTTGCGCGGTCGCCGACCTGCAGGTGGGTTTCGCGCGCGGCCTTCACGTAGGTGCCGATGCCGCCGTTGTACAGCAGGTCGACCGGCGCCTGCAGGATCGCGCGGATCAGCTCGGTCGGCGGCAGCGCTTGCGCGTCGATGCCGAGCGCGGCCTGCACGGCCGGCGACAGCGGGATCGTCTTCGCGGTGCGCGGATAGACGCCGCCGCCTGCCGAAATCGCGGCCGGATCGTAGTCGGCCCAGCTCGACCGTTCGAGCGCGAACATGCGCTGGCGCTCCGCGAAGCTGACCGCCGGATCGGGGTTCGGGTCGAGGAACACGTGCCGGTGATCGAACGCGGCGACGAGCCGGATATGCGGCGACAGCAGCATCCCGTTGCCGAACACGTCGCCCGACATGTCGCCGACGCCGACCACCGTGAAGTCGGTCGTCTGCGTATCGATGCCCATCTCGCGGAAGTGCCGCTTCACCGATTCCCAGGCGCCGCGCGCGGTGATCGCCATCTTCTTGTGGTCGTAGCCGACCGAGCCGCCGGACGCGAACGCGTCGTCGAGCCAGAAGCCGTATTCGTGCGAGATCGCGTTCGCGTAGTCGGAGAAGGTGGCCGTGCCCTTGTCGGCGGCGACGACCAGATACGGATCGTCGGGGTCGTGGCGCACGACGTCGGGCGGCGGCACGATCGCGTTGCCGACCAGGTTGTCGGTCAGGTCGAGCAGGCCGCGCAGGAATGTCTGGTAGCACGCGATGCCTTCGCGCATCCACGCCTCGCGATCGCTCGGCGGCGGCGGGTTCTTCACGACGAAGCCGCCTTTCGAGCCGACCGGCACGATCACGACGTTCTTCACCATCTGCGCCTTCATCAGCCCGAGCACCTCGGTGCGGAAATCCTCGCGGCGATCCGACCAGCGCAGGCCGCCGCGCGCGACGCGCCCGCCGCGCAGGTGCACGCCCTCGACACGCGGCGAATACACCCAGATCTCGAACATCGGCTTCGGTTCGGGCAGGCCCGGCACTTTCGCCGGATTGAACTTGAACGACAGGTAGGGTTTCGATTCGCCGTTCGCGTCGAGCAGGAAGTAGTTGGTGCGCTCGGTCGCGTTGATCACGCCGAGGAACTGGCGCAGGATGCGGTCCTCGTCGAGGTTCGGCACCTGGTCGAGCGCGCCCTCGATCGCCTTCAGCAGCCGTTCGGCCTGCACGTCGCGCGCGTCGCCGGTGCGCGGGTCGAAGCGCAGCAGGAACAGCTCGACGAGCTGGCGCGCGATCGCAGGATTGCCGGTCAGCGCGCGTTCGATGTACGCGTCGCTGAAGGTCGAGCCGACTTGCCGCAGGTATTTCGCATACGCGCGCAGGATCGTCACTTCGCGTGCGTTCAGGTGCGCGCGCAGCACGAGGCGGTTGAAGTCGTCGTTCTCGATCCGGCCGTTCCAGATCCGGTCGAACGCATCCTCGAACAGGCCTTTCACGCGCTCGATGTCGAACTCGGTATCGTCGGCGAGTTCGAGCCCGAAGTCGTGCACCCACGCATGCGCGCCGTCCTGCGTCTGGATCCGGTACGGCCGCTCCTCGTCGACGCGCACGCCGAGATGCTCGAGCATCGGCAGGCTGCGCGACAGCGCGATCGGGTCGCCCGAGCGATAGACCTTGAAGCGGAACGCGCGCGCCTCGGCCTCGATCGGCCGGTACAGGTTCATCGCGAGCTGGCCCGAATCCTTCACGCGCTCGATCAGCTCGATGTCGCGCACGGCCGTGCGCGCCGGATAGTCGTCGCGATAGCCGGCCGGGAACGAATCGGCATAGCGTTGCAGCAGGCGGTTGCCTTGCTCTTCGCCGAACGCGTCGAGCAGCGCGTCGGCGAGATCGTCCTGCCAGCGGCGCGCCACCTGCACGAGCCGCGTCTCGAGCTCGCGCGTATCGACGTCGGGCATCGTGCCCGGCTCCGCATGCACGACGAAATGAATGCGTGCGATCGCCGATTCCGACAGCAGCGGCGTGAATTCGACGTTCACGCCGTTGTACGCGTCGACGAGCAGCTTCGCGATGCGGCGGCGCAGGTCGGTGTTGTACTTGTCGCGCGGCACGAACACGAGGCACGACACGAAGCGGTCGAACCGGTCGCGGCGCACGAACAGGCGCGTGCGCTGGTGCTCCTGCAGCCGCAGGATGCCGAGCGCGATGTCGTAGAGCTGGTCTTCGTCGGCCTGGAACAACTCGTCGCGCGGATAGGTTTCGAGCACCGTCACGAGCGTCTTGCCGAGATGTCCCTTCGGCAGGAAGCCCGCGCGCCGCACGATGTTCGCGCACTTGCGGCGCACGATCGGGATCTCGGCGCTCGACACCATGTATGCGGTCGACGTGTAGAGCCCGATGAAACGACGCTCGCCGGTGATCTTGCCGTCGGCGCCGACGAGCTTCACGCCCACGTAGTCGAGATAGCCGGGCCGGTGCACGGTCGCGCGCGAATTCGCCTTGGTCAGGAAGATCGGCCAGGAGCCGGTGATGATGTCGGCGGCGGCCGGCGGCAGCGGCGTCACGTCGGACGCGCCCGACGTGCGCAGCGATTCGCGCAGGATGCCGAGGCCCGTGCCCTCGATGCCGCGCAGGCCGAAGCCCGTGCCATCCGACACCAGCGCGTAGTCGCGGTGGCCGAGGAACGTGAAGTGATCGGCGGCCATCCATTCGACGAACGCGCGCGCCTCGATGTCTTCCGCGGTCGATTCGCGCGCCTTCATGTCCTTGATCGTCGCGCGCGCGATCTCGACGATCTTCGGCCAATCCTCGACCGATGCGCGCACGTCGCCGAGCACGCGCGCGATGTCCTCGCGCAGCGTGTCGAGCAGTGCCGCGTCGCCGCAGCGATCGACTTCGAAATGGATGAACGACGCGAGTTGCGACTGGCCGTCGCCGGGCGTCGCGCCGCCCGCGTCGACGCGCTCGATGCCGCCGTTGGCGCCGCGCCAGAGGCGGAACACGGGATGCAGCGCCGAATGCAGCGCGAGCCCGAGGCGGTTGACGGCCATCGTCACCGAGTCGACGAGGAACGGCATGTCGTCGTTGACGATCTCGATGACCGTGTGGTCGGAGTGCCAGCCGTGCTGTTCGAGGATCGGGTTGTACACGCGCAGCCGCTCGCTGCCGGGCACGTATTTCTGGGCGGTTTGCCAGTGCGCCATCGCGGCGCCGTACAGATCGGCGATGCCGCGGTTCTCGATATCGTCGGCGTCGACGAAATCGTAGTAATGACGCAGGAAAGGTTCGACGATCCGGAATGTGGCTTCGGGCAGGCGCCCGCGCGCGAATTCGACGACGTCGGAGAGCAGGTGTGCGACGACTTCCTCGTTCTTCGCTTCCATGGCGGTCTCCCGGGTGGCCATTGGCTGCTGCGTCTGTCCGGCATTATGCGCCGATTGCGTGACAAAGCGATGTGCGGGCGCACAACGGGAGAGGCGGGAGAAGGCCCGCGGGCAGCGCCCGTCGCAGGGCGCTGCAGAGGCGGGTCAGGTCAGCTCCGGCGGCTTCAGGTCGGGATGCCTTGCGTAGAGCGGATTCATGAAGTCGGCCAGCATCGTGGTCAGCACCTGCGACACGAATTCGCGGTAGGCGACGAATTCGTGCTCGGGGCACGTCTCTTTGACCTGATGGAGCGATCGATCCAGTGTCGCGCCCATCGACATGATCATTTCGTTCAGCGTCGTGGCGATGTGTTTGTCTTCGATCATGCGGTCTCCATCGAGTGCCGTTTTGTGCGGTGCGTTCGTTCGGGTGTCACCGCAGTTCGAGCACATATCGCCCGGCAGGTTCCGCCGTCCGCCGAGGTGACGCTTGTCAGCCCTCGTCGCTCCACAGTTTCCCGGCCGTCGCCCAGTTCTCCTTCTTCACGTCGGTGAGAATAATGTCGACCGAGCCCGGCGCGCAGCCGAGCGTCTCGCACGTGACGCGCGTGATTGCTTCGACGAATTCGCGCTTCTGTTCGACGGTGCGGCCTTCGAACAGCTGGATATTGAAAGTCGGCATGACAGGTGCTCCGGTTGGGTTTGAACGATTCGGCCGCGGGTGGCGGCCATGGTTGCAACGTCAGTCGCGATACGAAGGATCGATCCGGTCGAGCCGGCGCAGCAGCGCCGGCCATTCGAGTTCGCCTTCGATTGCGCCGCCGTCGCGCAGTTGTTCGGCGGTGCGGTCGGCGGCGGCCGGGGCGGGCAGCACGAGCGGCCCGCCGCCTGCCTGTGCGCGGATCTGGATGTCGCACGCCTTGATCAGCGTATCCATCAGCACATAGGCTTCGGCAACGGTGCGGCCGACCGTCAGCGTGCCGTGATTGCGCAGCAGCATCGCGGATTTCGCGCCGAGGCTTGAAGTAAGCCGCGCGCCTTCGGCCGGCGAGAACGCGAGCACCTCGTAGTCGTGGTACGCGAGGTCGCCATGAAAGCGCAGCGCGTGCTGCGATGCGGGCAACAGCCCGTCGCGCTGGATCGACACGGCAATGCCGGCCGTATTGTGCAGATGCATCACGCACACGGCGTCGGCGCGCGCGGCGTGCACGGCCGCATGCAGCGCGAAGCCTGTTACGTTGACCGCGTGTTCGCCGTCGCCGATCCGGTTGCCGGCCAGGTCGATCTTCACGAGGTTCGATGCGCGGACCTCGTCGAACGCGAGGCCGAACGGGTTGATCAGGAAGTGGCCGGGCTCGCCGGGCACGGTCGCGGAAAGGTGCGTGTAGATCAGGTCGTCCCAGCTGTTCAGCGCGACGAGCCGATACGCGGCGGCGAGATCGACGCGCAGCCGGCGTTCGGCGTCCGAGATCGGGCCGCCGGGTTTCACGGCATCAGGACGGTGTGCGAATGACGACATCGGGTTCTCCGAGGGTGAAGCGGCGCGCGACGGCCACCGTGACCCACGACGCGAGCGCGAACGGCGCCGTGAACGCGGGGATGCCCGCGCGCGTCGCGAGCCACTGGATCAGCGCGGCGAGTGCGGCGGCCGCGAACGCCGCGCGCGGGCCGCGCGGCGCCAACGCGAGCGCGGCGAGCGCGCCGTTGAAGCCGAGCTGGCCGTCGGCAAACAACACGCCGTTCGCGCCGAGCGCGAGCAGCAGCACGGTCGACACGATGGCGCCGCCCAGCGCGAGCGCGGCCGCGCGACGCGACGCGGCTGCGATGCCGGCGACGATCAGTGCGCCGGCCCACGCGCCTTGCGCGAAGGTGGTCTGCGCGACGCCCGAGAGCAGCGCGTCGGCGACGGAAGACAGCGTCAGTGTCGCGCCGACCGTCGCGTCGCTCGCATGCTGCGGCGCGACAAACGGCAGCCACAGCGCGGTAACGGCCAGGCACGGGCTCGAATACGGGCACTGCCGCCAGCGGGCGAGCGGGGCGCGCATCGCGCGCTGCACGAGTGCCGCGCCGATGGCGACCAGCGGCACCAGCGCGAGCGCGGCGAGCGGATGGGGCGCGATCAGCACGGCGATCAGCGCGGCGAGCGCGCCGTTGAAGCCGTGCAGCCCCTGTTCGACGGCGCGGCGCTCGGCGCCGGACAGCACGGCGGTCATGCTCGCGGCGGCCGAGCCGACCAGCGCCGCGCACGCGAGCCGCGCGTCGGTCAACGCCAGCGCGGCGAGCAGCAGCGCGCCGGTGAACGCATTCGCCTGCAGCACGATCTGCCCGATGCCGCGCAGCAGGATGCGCAGGTCGATCGACGGCGAGGCGGGGCGGGCGGTAGGCATGATGGCGGCGGGACAGGACGAGCCGCGAGCATAGGACACAATTTCATGCACCGGAATAGGGAATCCTGGATAGTCAGGATTTGTCGGTGGCGCCCCGAATTGGGGCGGAAAGCGTTGTCCAAGATGCGTTTGTCAGGCGCATTAGCGTTTTTTTGGGGTTTCTCTATTTTGGTAGCAAATTTTTGCCGTCGTTAGAGTTTCCGTGCGCATGCTAACGCGTTAGCGTTTTCGGGTAGGATCCGGGAATTGGTAGTATTTTCGCGGCCTCGGTAGGAGATTTTTCCATGCAAGTCGGCTTCAAGGCTCTGGCTGCTCGCTACGGTATTACGCTCGCACAACCTCTGCGTGTCGATTCGGTCATCGGCGCCGGGCGTGCTAGCCGGGAGACCGATGAGCTGGTAGAAAACCGGTATCCGCCCAGCTATCGACCCACCGACGACTTCGCCGGCCATTTTGAATTCGGACTCAAGTACGAAGAGCTTCACTTCGAGTTTTTTGCACGCCTGTTTGCAGCCGTGGGACCGGAACCGATCGAAATGTGGTGCCGAAACGCCCCCTTTGGCCAATACGCCCGACGCACGGGTTTCCTGTACGAGTGGCTGACAGGCAGGCGCCTGGATGTGCCTGACGTGACCAACGGCGGCTATGTCAACGCCGTTTCTCCGACTGAATACCTTACCCGCACGGAGTCGCTTCGGGTTCGCCGTTGGCGCGTGCACGACAACTTGCCGGGCACGCCCGCGTTCTGCCCGCTGGTTCGGCGAACCGCGGCGGTGCAGGCAGCGCTGCAGTTCGATTTGGGCACCGCATTGAGAGAGTTGGATCGCGTCTTCGGGGCTGACATCCTGATGCGGACAGCCAGCTGGTTGACGTTCAAGGAGTCGCGGGCGAGCTTTCTCATTGAGAAAGAGGCTGATCAGGCCGACCGCATCCAGCGGTTTGCACATGTCATCGCGCAATACTGCGGCCGTATCGACGCTCCACTAAGCGACCGTAGCCTGCATACTCTGCAAGCCGGCATTCTGGGCCACGATGCGTTCGGTTTGGGGTTGCGGCGTTCGCCGGTCTTTGTGGGGCAGGCGACGATGCGCGAGAACATCGTGCATTACATTGCCCCAGCGTTCGAGGACGTGGCGGCGATGCTGGAGGGCCTCGGTGAATTCGAGGCCGCGACTCGAGGCGCAGAGCCGCTGGCACGTGCCGCTGCGTTGGCGTTCGGCTTCGTTTATATCCACCCTATGCGTGACGGCAACGGCCGGATTCATCGCTTCCTGATCAACGATTCTCTGGTGCGGGACAAGGCGGTGCCGGATGGCGTGATATTGCCGATCTCGGCAACCATCACGAGTTCGACGGAGTTCCGTGCCGGTTACGATCGCACGCTCGAAGTGTTTTCTCGCTGCTTCATGCGTCGCTATGCAACGTCCTATCGTTTCGGAGAACTGGTGACCTATGAGGACGGGACGCTGAGCAACTTCGTGTTCGACAACTACGAAGATGCGCGCTTCGTCTGGCGTTATCCGGATCTGACGGCTCACGTCCTGTATACCGCGCGAGTTGTCGAGCACACGATTCGCACGGAGATGGCCGATGAAGCCAGGACGCTGACGATCTTTCAGCTTGCCCAGGAGCGGCTCAAGGAGGTCGTCGAGATGCCGGGCCCGGATGCGGACCGTATCATCCGCTCTGTCAAGGAAAACGGCTGGCAAATCTCCGGCAAGCTGAAGCAGCAGTATCCGCAGCTGGAGAATGAGCGCAGGGCGTCGCGAGTCGTGGAAGCTATCCGGTCCTCGTTTGAAGGCAGGGACATGAACTTCGACAACGAATGACGCGCATTGGATTTACCGACAATGAAATTCCGGATGGTCAGGATGTATGCGACGATCCTCCGCATTGAGTAAACCGGGAGGCGGAACGATGCGCGAAGTGCGTTGGGCGTCGCTCGAAGGCGACGGGGTCGAACATCTGACGTTCGACCGGAGCGGCGGCGGAATCGTCGTCGAAAGCGCGGTGGTGGGCCAGCGGTACGGCCGCGCATACGGGCTCGCGTATCGCGTCGAGTGCGATCCGCACTGGCGCGTGACGTATGCGGTGCTCAAGGTGATGGGCGGCGGCACGCTCGAACTGCGCGGCGACGGCGCAGGACACTGGCACGACGGCGCGGGCCGCGCGCTGCCGGCGCTCGACGGCTGCGTCGACATCGACATCGCGGCAACACCGTTCACGAATTCGCTGCCGATCGGCCGCCTCGGGCTCGCGCGCGGCGAGCGGCGGCCGATCGACGTCGCGTATATCTCGACGCCGGACCTGAAGGTCACGCCGGTCAAGCAGGCCTACGCGTGCATCGAGCCGGGCCGGCGCTACCGCTACGAAGGCATCTTCCGCAATTTCACGGCCGAGATGGACATCGACGACGACGGGCTCGTCGTCGACTACGAGACGCTGTTCAGGCGCCTGCCGACGCCGGCGGTGCGCTGAACCGCGGCGTTCGTGACCGCCGGCCGCTCCTGCGCGGACGCGAAGCGGTCGATCCGCGACGCGATCATGTCCGGGTGGCGCAGCACGATCCAGTGCGTGCCGTCGATCTCCTCGCGCACGTGGTCGCCGAGCCAGCGGTCGAGGTCGATCGACATCTCGGGCGTCACGTAGCGGTCGCGCACGGGCACCAGGATCTGCACGGGCGCCTGTGCGTACCGTTCGCGCGGCTTGCGTGCCCGTGCGAGAAAGTTCGCGCGATAAAGGTGCAGGCCGTTCAGCGCATTCTTCAGTTGCACGGGATCGCGCTCGGCGCGCACGCGTTCGGTGAGCTGCAGCCAGCGCGGCCACAGCGCCGCGCCGCCGAGCCGCCACACCAGCGACGGCACGAGCGGCAGGTGGAAGAACGCGATGTACCACGATTTCAGGCTCTGCTTGAGCCGCAGCTTCGCGCGGAATACGTGATCGAGGCATGGGCCCGAGATCGACGTATACGACGCGATCCGGCCGCGGAACGCGGGGTCGGTCACGGCCTCCCAGCACTGGATCGAGCCCCAGTCGTGGCCGACGAGATGGAACGGCCGGCCGCCGCAGGTCGCGTTGGCTACCGCCTTCAGGTCGTCGGCAAGCCGTGCGAGCGTGTAGTCGGCACGGCGGCGCGGCGCATCGGATGCGCCGGCGCCGCGCACGTCGTACGCGATCACGCGGTAGCGCTTCGCGAGCCGTGCGCGGATCGGCGCCCACACGACTGCCGAATCGGGGTAGCCGTGCACGAGGATCAGCGGCGGCGCGCGACGCGATCCGCTCACGTAGACGGCGAGTTTCACGTCGCCGGACTGGACGGTCAGCATCTCGTGCGCGCGCGCCATGGCGTCATGCCTGCGCAACCGGGTGCAGCGGCACGCGGCGCGGGGCGGCCTGCGCCGCGTAGCGCGCGTTGGTCGCGTCGATGTTCTCGAGCAGCGTGTCGAGCCCCTGCAGGTACTGGTGGTTGTCGTGGTCCCACGGGTGGAAGCCCGGGCGGAAGTAGTCGAGCCATTCGCGCGCGATGCTCGGGAACACGCCGTGCTTCGGGCCGTACAGGTACTTCACGAGGCACCACATGCCGCCGAACTTGCCGTGTTCGCGACGGTGTGCGCGCATCAGGCGCACGTGGAAGTCGAACACGATCGTCCAGAAGAACACGGTCGTCGTCAGCATCGTGCCCGTGCGCAGCAGGTAGCTGCCGAGGCCCGGCTTCATCACGGTGGTCCATACGTCGTACGACACCGCCTTGTGCTCGGTTTCCTCCATCGCATGCCACATCCACATCTGCTGGTAGCCTTCGACCGATCCGTCGATGCGGTGCTCGTGGCCCGACAGCAACTGGTTCGCGAGGATCGCCGTGTAGTGCTCGAGCGCGATCGTGATCGCGAGCTGCATCGAATGCGGCAGCGCCTTCTTGAACCAGCCGAGGATCGTCCACAGGCGCTTGTCGAGCTTGTGCGCGGGCAGGCCCGACGCCTGCAGCAGGTCGTTGTACTCGATGTGCTCGCGCGTATGCATCGCTTCCTGGCCGATGAAGCCGAGCACCTGCTTCTTCAGCTCGGGGTCCTCGATCCGGTCGCGGTAGTTGCGCACCGAATCCATGAAGAAGCGTTCGCCGGCCGGGAACAGCAGCGACAGCGCGTTCATGAAGTGCGTGACCGGCACGCCCTGCACGTGCCAGTCGCGCGCGCGTTCGGGCGGCAGCGCGAAACGGATGTCGCGCCGCACGGGCATCATGTTCGGGGTCGTCATGATTGTTCTCCTCCCTGATTACCTGCATTGTTGTAGGTTGCGTGCAGCGGTGCGGGCGCCGGCGTGCCGCGGGCGGCGTCGCGGCGGGCCCTGGCGGCCTCGCGGCGCGTCGCGAGCACGACGAGCGCCTGGTACGCGGACGGCAGGATGCGCGCCATCCAGTCGCCGGCCTTCGCATCGCGGCCGATCAGCACACGGCGCTTGTTGCGGCGCACGCCGGCGAGGATCGTGCGCGCGGCGTCGTCGGCGGTCGTGATGAAGAACTTCTCGAACGTGTCCCGGCCTTGCTGCTCGCTCGCGACCATGAAGCCGACCATGTTCTTCGACACGCGGCTGGCCTGCGCGATGTTCGTGCGGATGCCGCCCGGATGCACGCAGGTTGCCGACACGCCGCACTTCATCATGTCGAGCTCCTGGCGCAGCGATTCGGTAAAGCCGCGCACCGCGAACTTGGTCGCGTTGTAGCCGCTCATGCCCGGCTGCGCGAAGATCCCGAACAGGCTCGACGTGTTGATCACGTGGCCGTCGCCGGATGCCTTCAGGTGCGGCAGGAACGCCTTCGTGCCGTGCACGACGCCCCAGAAATTGATGTTCACGATCCACTCGAGATCGCTGTATTCCATCCCTTCGATCGTGCTCGACAGCGCGACGCCCGCGTTGTTGAAGATCAGGTTGACCTTGCCGTGTTCCTTCGCGGTGTCGTCGGCCCACGCGAACATCGCGTCGCGCTCGCCGACGTCGAGCACGCGCGTCGACACGCGCACGTTCGGCGCGATCGCGCGGACGATTCGTTCGGTTTCCGCGAGGCCGACGCCGTTCTTGTCGGCGAGCGACACGTGGCAGCCGGCCTGCGCGAGCTGGATCGCGAGCGAGCGGCCCATGCCCGAGCCGGCACCCGTGATCGCGGCGACCTTGTTGGCGAAATCTCTCATGTCGTTGGCTCCTTGTCTGGCTCAGGCCGCTTCGGCGGATGCGGAAGCGGAAGCGGAAGCGGAAGCGGCGGGCGCGGCGACGGGCCGCACGATCGTGTCGTGCGGTGCGCGATACGCGTGGTAATCGGCGATCGAGAAGTGCGCGGTTGCCTGGCGGAAGCGCCACGTGAAGCCCGGCCACAGCGTCGTGTTCTTGCCCGTGCGCGGATCGAGATACCAGCTCTTGCAGCCGCCCGTCGACCAGATCGCCTTCTTCAGCTTGCCCTGCAGGTCGCTGTTGAACTGCGCCTCGACGAGCGGGCGCACCTCGATCGCATCCGCGCGCTCGCGGTGCATCGCCTGCAGCGCGCCGAGGATGTATTCGATCTGCGACTCGATCATGAACACCATCGAGTTGTGGCCGAGGCCCGTGTTCGGGCCGACGATCATGAAGAAGTTCGGGTAGCCGGGCAGCGTCGAGCCGAGATACGCGTGCGCGCCGTCGCGCCATGCGTCGACGATGTCGAGGCCGCCGCGGCCGACGATCGCGCCGCGCGGATACGGATCGGCGACCTGGAAGCCGGTGCCGTAGATCAGGCAGTCGACTTCATGGCGGCGGCCGTCGGTCGTCACGACCGCGTCGGCTTCGATATGGTCGATGCCGGTCGTGATCACGTCGACGTTCTTGCGCGACAGCGCCGGGTAGTAGTCGTTCGAGATCAGCACGCGCTTGCAGCCGAGCGTGTAATTCGGCGTGACGGCCTTGCGCAGCTCCGGATCGGGAATCTGCTTGCGGATATGGCGCAGCGCGAGCTTCTGCACGTTCTTCATCAGCGACGGATGGATAGCGAAACCGAGCACGCGCGACTCGAGCATCCAGTAGATGCCGCTGCGCACGGCCTTCTGCGTGAACGGCAGCGTGCGGAACAGCCATTTCTCGAACCCGGTCAGGTTGCGGTCGGGCTTCGGCATGATCCACGGCGGCGTGCGCTGGAACAGCGCGAGTTCCTTCACGCGCGGCGCGATCTGCGGCACGAACTGGATCGCGCTCGCGCCGGTGCCGATCACCGCGACGCGCTTGCCTTCGAGCGCGTAGTCGTGATCCCACTGCTGCGAATGGAACGCGCGGCCCTTGAAATTCTCGACGCCCGGAATCGCCGGCAGCGCGGCGCGCGACAGGCCGCCCATCCCCGACACCAGCACGCGCGCACACAGCCGCTTGCCGTTCGCGAACGTGAGGCGCCAGCGTTGCGCGGCTTCGTCGTACTCGGCGCGCTGCAGCTCGTGGTTCAGGCGCAGGTGCGGGCCGATTCCGAAGCGCTGCACGCAGTCTTCCAGATACGCGCGGATCTCCGGCTGCGGCGCGAACATGCGCGTCCAGCGCGGGTTCGGCGCGAACGAGAACGAATAGACGTGCGATTGCACGTCGCATGCACACCCGGGGTAATGATTGTCGCGCCACGTGCCGCCGACCGACGCGGCCTTCTCAAGGACGACGAAGTCGGTCACGCCTGTTTGCCGCAGGCGGATCGCCATTCCGAGACCGGCGAAGCCGGTGCCGATGATGGCGATGTCGATGGTTTCGTCCAGGCCGTCGTGGCCGGGCGGACCGAAAGGCAACGTGCGAGCATTCATCCGGGTGTCTCCGATTTGGCTCATTTTTTAATGTTACATTGGTTGATGTAACGATAGTGGGTGAGCCCGGAAACCGCAAGAGGCTAGAAGCGGCGCTCTAAGGGCCGGAAACCAGGCGGGAAAAGGCTGAGCGGGGTTTGGAACGGGCCGTTTTCCGCATTGCGGAATTCGCGGAAAGGCCCGTCGATGGGGCAAGAGCAGCGGTGGACGAGACCGCCGGCATGCGGCGGTCTGTTTGAAACGGAATCAGGGGCGGATCGGGCGGGCGGCTATCTCATGGAAAACCCCGGCCACGATCGTGACCTGCGCGAGCGCGTAGAGGCCCCAGATCAGGTAATCGATGCCCGGAAAAGCGCCGAGGAACCGGCCGACACCGATCAGCGTATCGGAGCCGACGAAGATCAGGCTGCCGACGGCCACCTGCGCACCATGCGTGCGGGCGGCGAGCGCGAAGCTTGCCATCGCGCATAGCACGAGCATGTAGACGGCGACCGGCGCCAGCAGCTCGCCGAGGTGCGGCAGGAAGGCGAGGTAGAACGCCGGCGCGGCAATCCACAGCCCGACCAGCGCGGCGATGCGCCAGCCGTGCGGCCGCGCGCGCCAGCGGAAGAAAATCGCGCAATAGCACAGATGCGTGAGCAGGAACGCGCCGAGGCCGAGGACGAACGACAGCGGCCAGTCGGGCAGCGCGAGCAGCACGTCGCCGAGCACGGCCGTCGCGAGCGCCGCGCACAACCACGCGCGTTCGCGCACCGCGCCGCAGGTGCTGCCCGCCGCGAGCAGCAGGATGCCCATCGCGGCTTTCGCGGCGGCCTGGCCCGGATAGGGCGCGGCGGCGAGCGACAGCCCGTACAGCAGCGCGGCGGCGACGGCGAGCGGCCAGAGCCGGCGGTAGGTGGCGGGAAGCGTGGCGATCAAGGCGGGTGTCTCCAGTTTGTTGTTGTCTGCGGTGGACGGCGTGCCGTCGAGGGCGCGGCTGCGGCCATTATCCGGAAGAAAGGGCGCGCGAAAACCGGCGAATCCTTCTAGGACGCGGTCGGGATGGCACGTGCAGGTGTGTGCCCGCCGCCGCCGCGATCCGATGCTGCCGGGTGACGATGCGCGCGCGTTGCCGCCGGATTTTTTCAACACGTTGCCCCCGCTGAACCGGGGCAACGACTTCAGTTCGGCTTGTTATGATCGCCGCGACATTGCCGTTGTCGTTGTCCCGCCCGGCCGCGCGACTGGATGCGCAAGTCGGTGCGTGCCCGATGAATCCATGCCGTGTCCGGCCCGCGCGCCCATGCAGCGCGGGGCGGAGCCGGTTCCCCACGAACACAGGTCCGACCATGACCGAACTACTCCACGGCGACGGCGCGATCCGTCGCACCACGCCGTACGGCTCCTCGATCGAAAACACCTATGCGGGCGTGCTGTCGTTCATGCGCCGTAATTATTCACGCGGGCTCGACGGCGTCGATGTCGCGATTTCCGGCGTGCCGCTCGACCTTGCGACCACCTATCGCTCGGGCGCGCGGCTCGGACCGGCCGCGATCCGTGCGGCGAGCGTGCAGCTCGCGGAGCTCAATCCGTATCCGTGGGGCTTCGATCCGTTCGACGATCTCGCGGCCGTCGACTACGGCGACTGCTGGTTCGATGCGCACAACCCGCTGTCGATCAAGCCCGCGATCGTCGAGCACGCGCGCACGATCCTGCGTTCGGGTGCGAAGATGCTGACGCTCGGCGGCGATCACTACATCACATATCCGCTGCTGGTCGCGCACGCGGAGCGCTATGGCAAGCCGCTGTCGCTGATCCATTTCGACGCGCACTGCGATACGTGGGCCGACGACGATCCGGACAGTCTCAATCACGGCACGATGTTCTACAAGGCCGTGAAGGAAGGGCTGATCGATCCCGCAACGTCGGTGCAGGTCGGCATCCGCACGTGGAACGACGATTTTCTCGGGATCGAGCGGCTCGATGCCGCGTGGGTGCACGATCATGGTTCGCGCGCGGCGGTCGAGCGGATCGTCGACATCGTCGGCGCGCGGCCCGCGTACCTGACGTTCGACATCGACTGCCTCGATCCGGCGTTCGCGCCCGGCACGGGCACGCCGGTCGCGGGCGGGTTGTCGTCCGCGCAGGCGCTCGCGATCGTGCGTGCGCTCGGGGCGGTGAATCTGGTTGGGGCGGATGTTGTCGAGGTGGCGCCCGCTTACGATCATGCGGACATTACTGCGATCGCCGCTGCGCATGTTGCGTGCGATTTGCTGTGTCTGTGGCGGCAGAAGAAGGTGGCGGGAGCGTTGAAGTAGGGCGGCGCGCGCGGTCACGTAATGCAGAAGGCCGGCGGGCAGGGTGCCCGCCGGCCTATTTTCATGCGCCGCGCGTGACGTTTCGTGGGGCCGGCAGAACAGGGCGCTTCGCGGATTGCAGTGGTTGGCTCTGTCCGACCCCGAACGGACTCTCGCGCGATCAAGGCGGCCATTGACGCTCCTGTTCGAGGCAGCACCACACTTGCACGGCGGCGACTCATCACGCTATTTCTTCTTCGACACAATCGCCGCCAACTTTGGCCAACGCATTCAGCAACCCTGTTCGCAGCGTGATCAACGCGAGACTCTTCGCATCGAGTTCGGCGAGCTTTGCTTGCAGGCACGCGACCTTCTGCTCAACACCGAACGCTGGACTTTCCCATACGTGGACAACGTCGCCAATTTCCGCCAGCGTGAAGCCCAACGCCTTCGCGTGGACGATCAGCCTAATCCGCTGTAACGAAAGTTCTGAATAGCGCTTGTAAGTGTTCGTCGCGTTAGGTTGCGTTGCTTTGTCCAGCAGACCCATGCGCTCGTAGTAACGGACGGTGTCGCGCGATACACCCGCCCGCTTGCATAGCTCGCCGATGCGCATGCTTTCTCCAATCAATGTCGTGGAGCGTCATTTACGCTTGACCGTTGCCTATAGTCAACGGTTTAGAGTGCAACTCCGGTTCCACTTCATCAGCAAGCCATGAGCAAATCTTTCGATTTTGGCGGAAAAACAGCACTCGTCACGGGTGCATCGTCGGGTATCGGGCGCGCGTTTGCCTATGCGTTGGCCGAACGCGGTGCGAGACTCCTGCTGGTCGCGCGCTCTCACGACAAGCTGCGCGATCTGGCCGCAGAACTGCGACGCGACTATGCGTGCGACGCCGATTTTCTGACGGTCGACCTGAGCGCGGCCGACGCGGTCAACACGATCGATCGTCATCTGAAGGGGACCGGCACGTTCGTCGATGTGCTGATCAACAATGCGGGCTTCGCAGCTTACGGGCGCTTCGAAACGATTCCGTTGACGCGCCAGCGCGATGAAGTTCTGGTGAACTGCATCGCCGCGATCGAGCTGACTCATCTTCTGCTGCCGGGGATGCAAGCGCGATCCGATGGCGCAGTCATCAACGTCGCGTCAACCGCGGCATTCCAGCCCGATCCGTATATGGCCGTCTACGGCGCGACGAAGGCCTTTCTCCTGTCATTCTCGGAAGCTGTTTGGGCCGAGAACCGGCATCGGGGCATCCGGGTCGTCGCGCTATGTCCTGGCGCGACGCAAACGGCCTTTTTCGACGTTGTTGGCGCGAAGGAGGCTGCAGTCGGCGTGCCGATGCCGGTCTCGAACGTGGTGCAGGATGCGTTGCGGGCGCTCGATCGCAATCTGAGCTGTCGGGTCGTGGGGGCGCGAAATCGACTGCTTGCGAATTTGCCGAGACTACTGAACCGCCAGATGTCGGCTCGGCTCGTTGAAAGAATCCTTCGCCCAAGAGATGTTCAGGTTCTCGCGGCAACAGATACCAATGCGTAGGGTTGCGCTGTTTCCACATGCTAGTCTCTCGACGTTGCGATCCGCAGATCGTCTTCGGCGGATACCCGACTAACCTCGTTGCCCACTTCGCAGAGGAAACGCGCATGGATCGTCCGCAGGCAGTTCCAACGCAGCAGGTATTCAATGAACGCGTGATAGTCACTGAGTGGCGATTCGCACCCGGCGCCGAGACCGGCTGGCATGTTCACGGGCATGACTATGTCGTGGTGCCGCAAACGGACGGCGAACTTCTCCTCGAGACAGCGCACGGCAACCGGGAGTCGCAACTGCGCGCTGGGCAAAGTTACGCTGGGTTGAAGGGGGTGGAACATAACGTCGTCAACGCGACCGACCGCGAGGTGGTATTCATCGAGGTGGAGATTCGCCAAGGCAGCGCTTGAGAGGAAGCACGGACGAACGGCCGCTTCGAAGCGGCCCAGCCGACTGACGGCATCTGGCCCACACCTGTCCATCTGAGTTACTGGAAAACCTGCTGGTGCATCTTCGTGAATGCAGCAGGTGTCGGTTGGGTTGGTAACCACTCCGGAACCAGCTGACCGCATTCAACACTGTTCGAAGATGATGAGTCCACAACGTAGTCGTAGTGTCGGTTAGCGTGAATCGAGTGAAATTGAGACTCGGCCAGTCCGATCCTGCGGTCACCGTGGGTCTGTTCGCGCTCGATCAGAACTTCGAGCGCACAAAAAAACATTCTTCGCGCGTTCATCCAACGCTTCATAGGGTACGCCGAGGAATTTCTCGGCAAGCTCGGCGGGCTCCAGCATTTTTGCCTCGGAATAGTTTTGTCAGTCGAAAACGGGGCTGTGCTACGGACAGATCGGTGAACACGCTTCGCGACGGCGGGCTGAAATCAGCGCATACTGCTTGTGTACTCGAGCTTTCTGTCGAGCACTAATACCACTGGAGTAGTGTGATGGCAAAAGGTCAGTTGCGCAGCAATCGCGAAGCAAAGAAACCGAAGCAGCAGAAGAAGCCACCGCCCGTTTTGTCACCTTCCAAATCGGTCCAGCCCAGCGTGCGGTTTAGTTCTGCGGAAGGGCAAAAAAAGCGCTGAGGATGACGTTGTCCAGGCAAATCGTCGGCGTCGCATGGACCTATCCGTCATTTCGTGGGCGGGGCATATCATGAGGTATAAAAGTCATGGATATGCCGATGAAGAAGAAGAGGCAAACCGTAGCGCGTCAGGCAGCGGCCCGCGGGCCGCTGCCTGAGTTGCCCAAGGAACTGCTGGACCAGTTGGTCAAGGGGCCGATGACGCCGACCGAGGTTCAGGATCTGATGCTG